>JANPDX010000159.1:0-6953 GCA_031431695.1 Dehalococcoidia bacterium | reverse complement strand
TCGTTCTGCGAACCCGCGCCACCCGGCTCGGCCACATGCCCATAGATTGGGCCGACGCCTTCGTGGACGAGGTCGAGCTTGACCTTCTTGTGTGGATTTTCCTTGAAGGCGACCGAGGGCTCACGCATCTCACGCGGGTCGGCGAGATACACCACTGAGCCATCGTATGTCGTGCGAATCTTCTCGCCGGGCACCAGTACCTCGACCGTGAGCCCGCCCGCGTCCCACCCGTTGTTATGTGAAATCTGGGGCCGCTTGTAGTTGAACAGTGCCGACCCGTCCGGCTGATACACGATGACGGTCATTTCGGCGTGGCCTTCGTTGGCGCGGTTTCCCATGCGGATGAAGCCGCCCATCTGCTGGGCTCTATCGAAAAAGTTAAAGTAGACCGACTCGTTGAAATTCTCTTCGGGGCCGAGTGGATGCGTGTAGTCGTCTTCGGGCTTTACGTTTCCAATGATCGTGACCATCTGGCAGATTCTCCCGCACCTGGTTTCGCGGCTTCGCCCGCGCCAATTGTGGCTGGATCATAGACCAATCGCGGAGAGACCGCCCCGGAGGCCCAGAAGATGAAACTCGCCAAACAGCACCTCGATGTGGGGCTGTTTACCAACAATATCGACGCCATGCTTCATTTCTGGCAGAACGAAGCCGGCCTGCCATTCCAGGAGTTGCTGCCCACGGGTGGAGGCAGCCGCCAGCACCGTCACGGCCTCGGTGGCGGCATCCTAAAGATCAACGAAGTTCGCGATCCTTTGCCCCGCACGGGCGCAAGCGGTATTCGGGGACTCACCATCCCCAGTGCGAAGGTCTCGACTCCCTTGAGCCTTCACGACCCGGACGGAAATGCCGTCACGCTTGTCCCCGCTGGCGAAGGTCACCATGGCATCACTATCTCGATGGCGGCCTCGAACCTGGACTCGGCGCGTCACCATTACGGCGTTGCACTTGGATTCGAAAAGCTTGGAGGTGACACGTTCGCCTGCGGTGAAACGCGCATCGAACTCCGGCACGACCCGAATCAACCGGAAGTCGGCGAAATGCGCGCCGTGGGCTACCGGTACCTGACCGTACAAATCTGGGATGCCGACGAAGAGTTCCGGGCAGCGGTAGCGCTCGGTGCGAGAGATGGGATGCGGCCCCGGACGATGGGCCAGGTCGCGCGGTTCGGTTTCGTGCGCGACCCGGATGGAAACTGGCTCGAGCTCTCCCAGCGGGCATCGCTGACGGGGCCGCTGCCGCCGAACTAGACTGTCCATATGTTCCTTTCGCCTTCCGGTTCGCGCCTCAATCCCCTTCTGCGCCGAATCCTCATCGTCGATGCGGGATTCGAGTTCGTGGTCGCTGCCGTGTTGGCCGGAGTGATTGGCCGCGCCCACTGGTGGCTGAACGTGGAACGTTCCGTTGTGGTGTCGGGCGCTGGACTGCTCGCGGTTGCGGGGGTCATCCTTACGGTTGCGGCGTTCCATCGCCATACCAGCGAACGGTTCGTCCGGAGCGTCGCCTTCGCGAACGTCGTCGGCAGCCTGGCAATCTGGGCGGCCGCGGCCATGAACTGGTCGCAGTTCGAGCCGGGCGGCCATTGGCTGGTGGCGTTCGTCGCGGACGGGTGCCTGGTGCTCGGCGCGCTGGAACTTATCGTCTTGCGAAGGCCCGCTGGTTAGCGTTCAACCGGCGTCAGCGTCCGCAGGAAATTCACGAGGTGCCAGATTTGCTCCTCGCTCAACTTGCCCTCGCCAGTGCTCCACGCACGCATGGCCGAGCCGGCGACGCCCTTGCTGATGAAGTTGTAAACCTGCCCATCGGGATGCTGCGGAATATGGACGGTCAGGTCGAGCGGGTATGGATTGAGCTCCAGACCCTTCGGCGGCACCCCGGTCCGGCCGTGACAGGCCGCGCAGTTCTGTTCGAAAAGGGTGCGTCCCTGGGCGATTGAATTCGCGTCCGCGCGAATCGGGTTGGTTGGGATGTCGCCGGTGTTTTCGTGACCGTGGACACCGAAGACCAACAGAATCCCTAACGAGAAGCCTGCCACGGTCATACCGCTCGCCGCCCAGCCGGCCTCCTTGCCGAGCCTCCCCACTGGGCCGCGCGAAAACGCGAACCCCAGCCCCGCGAGCAAGAACACGAACCCGCCGAACTGGTTCCAGGTGAGGCCCGGCGCCGGATTCGACCAGGCCCCACCGTTCGTCACATTAACCACCGCAGCACCTGCGGGACGCACATCGAAGAAACCCACCACGTCATCCGCTTCGGCGCGGCGGACTTCCGTCTCCACCCGCCACTTGCCTTCGAGCGTCATGAAGGGGCCTTGCCCGATGTACGAGCCGCTGGCGGAAGAAAGCACGAGCGTCGATGCACCGATGTTCGGGTTCTCCTGGTATCGAAAGGTGAGCCGCACGCGTTCAGCCGTGATCGCCCCAGATTGACTGGTGACGACGACGCGATAGGTATTCAAACCGGTCTGGTTGGGGTCGATTTTGAGCTGGATGTTGAGGTCGCCAAACGCCGCTGTCTGGTCGAAGGCGCGGGCAGGATCCTCGACTGAGACGGACTTCGAGACCGTAGTCTGCGTGAGCATCGCCGCAACAACGAAGACCGCCATCCCGAACGCGACCTCGGCCGTCGCGACGCGCACAAATCGCGGGTGGGCGCGCTCATCTCCGGACTCAAGTAGGAACTTCCCCCTGCGCGCGTTGAAGGCAGCGACCAAAAGCAGCGGAAGCATCAGCCCGACCTTGACGAGGAGTGTCACGCCGTAGCGCGTCTCCCAGAGCTTTTTCGCCTCATCGATCTCCACGAAGGCGCTCATGGCCCCGGTCGCCAAGAGGATGAAGACCATCGAAGATGCGAGCAGTGAGAACCGCGGCAGCAGACGGCCCCAATCACCCGGGCCCCTCCCGATTCGGGCCGCGACCGCTACACCAATCACTGCCCCAATCCACGCCAGTGCCGCGCAAGCGTGGGCGATGTCGAGCGGTTTCGACCAAGCACTCCCCGCCCCCGCCGCCGCATGGCTCGTTGCCGTGAACGCCCAGAGGTACACAGCCACACAGCCGAGCAACGCCCCTGTCGTCCGCTTCGGCGCATCATTCGCGAAGGTGGTAGCCACGCCAATCAGCAGCACCAACCCGATTCGGGTCAGCCAGTACCCGCCGCTTGGCGTCTTGAAGATCAGTTCACCCGGGTCCACACCCGAATAGGCCTGCTGGATAGTGACAAAATTCAAGAGGGTCGCCGCGGCAAGCACGGCGCCTCCGGCGTAGACCGTCAGGATCAGGGCCTGGCGCGCGCGCGGCTCGGCGCCGCCACCAAGCAGGATGAGCATGGCTCCGGCGACCACCAGCGCCAGCCCAAGAAGCGACAGCGCCCGCACCGCCACGCCATCCGCAAGGGGCGGCGGGTCGGCATCGCTGGAAAGCCCGGTGACACTGTTTACCTGATTCGGCAGCGAACCATCGGGGTTCAGGACGGTAAACGGAAACGAACCACTGATCGCGTGTCCGTCTACCCTCGACGTGTTCGACCAGAGGACGTTGTAGATCCCCGGTGTCAGCCGCGGCAGACCCGCGGTCATCGTCCCGGCGGTGATTGCCGGCGCCGCGACCGCGATTGCCTTTCCAGACGCGTCAAGGACTCGGATCGTGCTCGTCTTCGAATCTATGGGTTCGGTGAAGTTCAGCGTGATCTGGGTTGGCGCCCGCTGCAGGAAAGCATTCGCGACCGGGTCCGAACTACGGAGCGCGGCGTGCGCCAGGACCGTCCCCGGACGCCCCAGCACGAGCGCGATACCCGCCAGCAGCAGGACGAGCGCGGCGGCGCGGCTCATTCCTTCTTCTGTACCAGGAGAAACGTGCCCCCGGCGCCAAGCACCAGCATCCCAATGCCGACCGCCACGACCAGTACCCAGGTCACGCCATCGTCGGGGCCGCTAATTGCCACGCCTGTCCCGGCGGCCGGCGTCTCGCCTCCTCCAAGGAGATCCGCGCGAAGCGTTTCCTTACCGGGGCTTGGAGTCCCCGTCGGGTCAATGGTGAACGAGATCGTCCCGTCGGCCGGGTCGCCGTCTTCCGAACTCAGCGTCTTCCATTTCACCCTGTAGTTGCCCGCCGCCAGTTCCGAAGGCACAGCCACGGACAGCCGCTTCCGGTCCGCGTTATCCACCACCGCCGCGATCGTGGTGACCTCCTTCCCGGAGGCATCGAACACGTCGATGTCGTTGCTGCCACCCAGGCGGCCCATCTCCTGGCTCATCACGAGCACGATTTCGCCGGGCGAACGCAGCAGCACGGCACCGTCACCGGGCTTCGCCGTGGCCGGCTCGGCATGCGCCCACGTCACGCCCACGATCGACATCGCAAGCAACACCGCGGCACCCGAACCAAGCAGCCATTTCATCGGTCACCCAAGTCTAGCGGGGCCACCCCACCCGGCAACGAAGTGCGGCACGGAACGTGAAGAGAACTTTTTTCGCGTTGTGAGCGCGTTCGAGCGCGTTCGGTGCGCGTTGGCTTCACGTTCCGCGTTAGATTCGGAACGTGTGCGAACGTGCCCTCACCCAGACCTTTTCCCGACGCTGCGAGGGAGGGAGTGGATTCGGTGGTTGGGAGGACGGGTTGGTGGGCGTGCATACGGGGAGAGTGCGGGATTCGGGTTGGGAAGTGGACGGGGTGGTTGGCAGCGTCGTCGTAGTCGCGCCGCTCAGTCGGTCCTTCCGGGAAGGACGGTATGCCGCCAAACCGGTGGCCGCGTTTAGGTTGGGGTCGCGGTTGTGGAAACGAAGCTGGTTCAGGGAGACTTCACGGACCCTCGCCGGGCCTCAGCGCCCACGAAGGGGCGCGACTACGGATCGTCTCCCGCTCTCCGACCAATGATGGAGACGCCGTGACGGTGAGACCTACCCGCCGGTCGCGACCAGCCCCAAATACCGGTCCTTGTCCATCGCGCGTGCCGGAGCATTCTTCAAGTCCTCAGCGGTGCCGAGTACGCGTGTCCAACTGGCGAATTCGAGCAGCGTGCCATCTGGATCCATGAAATAGAACGACCGCACGAAGGTGCCTGCGTGGACTTCCTTGCTGATCTGCCGGGGGCTGTCGTCGTGGTTCATGATCGCCGTGACATGCACACCCTTGGCACGGAGCTTCGCGTGGTATTCGTCAAACTTCTCGAGCGGCACGTCGAAGGCAACGTGGTTCATCGAACCGTGCGCGGTCGCCAGTTCGCCTTCGCCCGGCATACCCATCGGCGATGAAATGCCGGGCGCCGCCGCGGGGGCGTTCGGGAACCAGAAAAAGGCAAGCGAATCGTTGTTGCCGATGTCGAAGAAGAAGTGCTGGCCCATGTTGTTGGGCAGCTCGATGGTCTTGGTGAGCGGCATGCCGAGGACATTGGTGTAAAAGTCGACCGTCCGTTCCATGTCCTTGCAAACCAGGGCAAGGTGGTTGATCCCGCGGATCTCGAACTCGGTGTTCTCGCGCTTCATGCTGTCCCTCCTGTATGCCCGCTCACCACTGGTGCAAGCATACACCCCGGGCAAAGAAAACTGGACGGCCAGCCAGTTCCGCTTAGGATTCGGCCCAACTCGTCCGAAGGAAGCATCACCAATGCCGCGACTACGCCAGGTCTCCCGTACCGAAGCCACGCCCGAGGTCCTCGAAATGTACGCGCGCCTCTTCGGCGACCGTGACCCCGTTGCTGAACCCGGGACCGCCACCGGAACACCAGGGAACTGGTGGACCGTGTTCGCCCTTGTGCCGGATATCTTCCAATCCGCCGTCGCCCAGTTCGGCATGTTCAGCAGCAAGAAGCGACAGCTCAGCCCCTACTTCCGGGAACTCGCCCTGACGCGGACAGGATTCGCCGGCGGCAGCCAGTTCGTGTTCTCGCAGCATTCGAAGGCGGCTCGCGCGGCGGGCGTACCCGAAGACAAGCTCACCGCCATTCCCGCCTGGGGAAGTTCGCCGGTGTTCGATGAAAACGACCGGGTCATCCTCGCCTACACCGACGACCTGGTCCTCGCTGACGGCCGCGTGCAGGACGCGGCTTTCGATGCGCTGAAGGCGCTGCTCAGCGACGAAGCGATCCTCGAACTGACCTACGCGGTATGCACCTACAGGCTGCACGCAACCATGTGCCGGGCCTTAAGGCTTGAATACGACGACGTTGCCGAACGCATCGTCGAAATTCCCGTTCCCGGCGCGGGCGGCGGATCAGCCGACATCATGCGTCAGATCAGCCGGGGCGATTCGGAGTAGGCGAATTTCGGGACGGCCCGCGCTCGCAGCTCGGATTTCGCTGTCGCCCTTACGGCCCCCCGCAACCCATGACCCGCCGGATGCGTGTCACGTCCGCGATAAGCTCGGACTTTACGGCCGGGGCGAGGGACCGTGGGGGCGCCGCAATCACCACAGATTTGTAGGCGGACAGGGTGGCACAGGCCGCTTGTGTCCGGCCCGCAGCGAGTGCATTGGCGGCCGTTGTCAGGATGGCATTGAGCGCCGTCTCGAATGAGGGCCGGTCAACTAAGGCGAGCGTCTTGGCGGTCAGCATTGTGATCTGATCCCCCGCTCCCCGTACCTGAACCACGAACGAACCGCCTGTGGAGTTGCCGGCCTCGTCCGTCGCCGTGCAATTCACCGTCGTGGTGCCGATCAGGAAAACACTTCCCGATACCGGCACGCATTGCACTTGCGGCGCCGGGTCGCCCGAGTCAGTTGCGACCGCTGTGTAGGTGACGGTGACGCCCGCGGAGCTTGTAGCGTCGACGGCGATGGTCGCGGGCAACGTCAGTACCGGTGGAGTTACGTCGACCCTGTTCGTGAACGTGCAGGTCACCGTCTCGCCCGCGTCCAGGTCCACCGTCGCGCCGCTCTCGAAGGTGATCACCGTCCCGCCATCCGGGTCCGTGCAGATGGTACTGACTTCGTACCCTTTCAGCGCCACGTTCTGCCCGA
>JANPDX010000158.1:0-1888 GCA_031431695.1 Dehalococcoidia bacterium | reverse complement strand
CTTGACGAGGCGGCGGGATATGAGCTTCCTTTCGAGTATGTCAAAGCTCATGTCTTCCCAGTGAGGTCTCTCAACAGACGCGCAGCCTACGCATCCCGATGGTGGCTACATGCGGAGGCGCGCCCTGCCATGAAGCGTGCTCTGCTTGGACTCAAACGCTTCGTCGTAACGCCCCGTGTTGCCAAACATCGCATCTTCGTATGGGTCGCGTCAGATGTTCTCGCTGACGACCGCACATTCGTCTTCGCCCGCGACGACGACTACTTCTTCGGCGTCCTCCACTCCCGCCCCCACGAGGTCTGGTCGCTGGCAACATCGTCGCGCCACGGCGCCGGCAATGACCCGACGTACAACAACACCACTTGCTTCGAAACCTACCCCTTCCCCTGGCCCCCCGCCACCGAACCCCCCGCCGACCCCCGCGTCATCGCCATCGCCGCCGCCGCCCACGACCTCGTCGAGCAGCGCGATCGCTGGCTCAACCCCGAGGGGGCGACGGAGGCGGAGCTGAAGAAGCGGACGCTCACGAACCTGTACAACCAGCGGCCGATGTGGCTGGAGTTGGCGCATCGGCGGTTGGATGAGACGGTGTTGGACGCGTATGGGTGGCCGCGGGATCTTGGGGACGAGGGGGTGTTGGAGCGGTTGTTGGCGTTGAACTTGGAGCGGGCGGGGGCGCGGGCGGCCGGATGATCACCCGGCGATGAATCGCCGGGCTACAATAACGACGCCGGCTGAAGCCGGCTACGATCGCCAGCCAGCGATCATCGATGAGGTCGTGGCAAGTTGCGTGTTCGCATCCAAACCGGCGATTGCCGTTCAGTGCGCCGTGACATGACGTTTCGATTTGTAACGCTAGTGCCGCTGAAAGGAGCGCGCCGATGAGCCTCAAACTCTACGCGCAGGTCTCGTTGGTGATCGACGTGCCCGAATACCAGCTCAAGCGGGGAGATGTTGCCGTTTTGGTGGACAGGTTGCCCCATCCGTCAGGCGGCGAGGCCGGCTGTATACTCGAAGTCTTCAACGCCATCGGCGACTCGATTGCCGTCCTCACCGTGCCGGAACCGGCGGTGGAGCCCATGCGGGCGGATGAGGTCATGGCAGTTCGACTGCTGGTAGATTCCCACTAGCTGGCCAATGGGAGTGGCGGACGCCCACGGCGCGTGAAAGCCGTGGCTATCCGTTGCGCATGATAAGTGTCCGGAGATGAACACCGGGTTGGATCCGCTGATCGAACTGCCGTCGGACAAGGAAAGTCGTCTTGCCTACCGGCAGCGGACCCCGACTATGCATGCGTACTCGCCCAAGTACACATGCCGATTGCCCCCAAGTACGCATGCTGATGTGCCCAAGGTCCACATGCCGAATCGGTGGAAGTCGGCATGCCGAATCGGCCCGTCGTGGCCACGGGTTGGCCAATGGTCAGTCCGCCATCGGACTTTGCCTAGCCCCGTGCCCATACTAAGTCACAGCAGTACGGCTCGCCGCCTGGAGGCGTACATCGCCGAATCCATGGAAGAGGCCGAAGACATACGATCAGCGAATGAGGTCGAGGCGCGTCTGGAGGCGGGCACCGAGTCCGTTCACGAGCATGAGGCTGTCTGGCGCGAGATAGCGGCGCCCGAGGCATCGAAAGGCGTACCGGCTCCATTCAGTCCCCTGCCCGTCCCATCTCCTCCCGTCCAAGGTAGATCATCGTCTCGAGATCGCCCGCGTCGTCGGGCATAAATCGCCCGCCAGCTCGCTCCCACCGCCGAAGAGGAGGGTGCCGCCGAACACTGACCGCGCTGTTAAAGTGAATCGTACTCCGGATGCCGGTCGGGGCTAGATGAGGCGCTGTTGGATGCGTATGGGTGGCCGCGGGATCTTGGGGACGAGGGGGTGTTGG
>JANPDX010000157.1:0-2673 GCA_031431695.1 Dehalococcoidia bacterium | reverse complement strand
TTCGTTCTCGGCCGAGGTGATGGCCCACCAGGGATTCGATTGGCTCTGCATCGATATGCAGCACGGGCTTATCGACTACCAGGTTGCGTTCACCATGCTCCAGGCCATCGGCACAACAGACACGATCCCGATCGTGCGCGTGCCGTGGAACGAGATGGGCATCATCGGCAAGGTGCTCGATGCCGGCGCGCTCGGCGTCATCATCCCAATGGTGAACAGCGTCGAAGAGGCCAGGCAGGCGGTGGCGGCCTGCCGCTACTTTCCCAAAGGCAGCCGCAGTTTCGGGCCAACGCGAGCCAGCTACTACGCGGGCACCGACTACTTCCTCGGGGCCAACGACCAGGTGGCCTGCATCCCGATGATTGAAACCAAGCAGGCCGTCGACCGGCTCGACGACATCCTCTCGGTGCCCGGCATCGACGCGGTCTACGTGGGACCCGCGGACCTGAGCATCACGCTCGGACTGCCTCCGGGAATGGCCAACGGCGGCGCGTTCGAAGAAGCCCGAGTGCTCATCGCCAGGAAGTGCGCCGAACATGGCGTGACCGCCGGTATTCACGCCAACGCGGGCCTCGCCGAGAAACACGCCGCTGCTGGCTATCGAATGATCACGATCAGCGGTGACGCGGTCGCGCTGCCGGTGCAGTCCCAGGCCGACCTTAAGGTGGCGCGAGGGTCAGGTGAGGGTGCGAAGGCGGTCTACGGGTAGGAGGAGCGCGGCGTTTGTTATACTTCGGCCATGGCTACCACCTCGATCAAAGAAGCAGCCCGCCAAATCGTTGAACGACTGCCTGAAGACGCGACCTGGGCGGATCTCGCGCACCTCGTAGCGATGCACGAATTACTCGCGCAGTTGCGGAGAGATCGGGCTGAGGGCAGGCTGATTCCGCTGGAAGACATCGAACGCGAGTTCGGTTTCACCGGTTGAGAGCGGCGCTGAATGAGTCGGCGCGTTCCGACCTGCGGCGCATCAGGGAGTTGCGAGCCGAGTACTCGAGTGAGTCAGGGACAGGATTGGCCCTTGCCTTGTTGCGCCGCCTCCGCCAAATTCGTGACTTTCCGAGATCCGGGCGAATGACTCCGGAATATCAACACGAAAACCTCCGTGAAGTGCTTGAGCAGGGATACCGCATTCTGTACGAAGTCCTTCCGGACCAGGTTGAAGTGTTCGCGGTGATGAGTTCACGTCAAGATTTGCGCCCGCGGCCTTAGCCGAGAGCCCCCGGCATCTCCAGCCCCAGTTCCTCCGCCAACGCTTTTAGCTGCTCCACCGTTTCCGCGTCAAGCGGGATGCCCAGCCGCAACCGTTCCTCGCGGGCACTCGCTTCCGGGTCTCCGGCTACGAGCACCGCGGCGACGCCGGGCCGCGGCCGCAGCGCCCGCAAATGGTCAACCATGCGCTTCATATCGGCCTTGAAATCGTCAACATCGCGGAATGCGTCGATTCGCCAGGCCGCGAACCACTGCCCCTGCATCTTCGTGCCCTCGAAGAGTGCGCTACCCATTCCCGGCAACACACCGGTGAGGATATCGACCATGATCCCGAGACCGTAGCCCTTGTGAGAGCTCGTTTCGACGTACGAGCCAAGCGGCTGGAGGGCTCCACCCTTGCGCAGGATGGTTGGGTCGCCGGAGTCGTTTCCATCAGCGTCTACCGCCCAACCGGGCGGGATCGTCTTGCCCTGGCGCGCCGCGATTTCGAGTTTTCCGCCGGCGACAGCGGTCGTGGCGATGTCGAGCAGGAACGGGTGGTCGTCCTGTACCGGCGCGCCGAAGGCTATCGGGTTGGTGCCGTATGCCCGGTCGAGGCTCCCGCTGGCCACGGCGAGCGGCGGGACGTTGCACATCGCCATGCCGATCATGTCGCGCTCGGCGGCCATCCGGGCGTAATAGCCGGCCGCGCCGAAGTGACGGCCGTTCGTGAGCGCGATCATGCCAATCCCGGTTGCTTCAGCTTTCTCGATGGCCGTATCCATGGCCTGCGCTGCGATGAGCACACCGAGGCCGCCATCCGCGTCCCAGGTCCCCGCCACCGGGCTATCGCGAAGGACCTTGACGACCGGAGTGGGATTGATGAGTCCGCGCTTGAACCCCGGCGCATAGCCCGGGTGCCAGGCGAGGTGCGCAATACCATGCGACTCGATCCCCGCGAGGTCCGCGTCGAGCAGGACCTCGGCCCCGCGCGCGGCATCGGCGCCGGGCATCCCGACCTTTTCGAACGCCCCGGTAGTGAAGCGAACAAGTTCGTTGTGGCGGAATCGGGAGCGGGTGTCGGCTGTAGACAAGGGAATCCTCCGGTGGGGGGAGCCTACAGGTAGCCGCGCCCCACCGGGGGCGCTGTCTCACGATTCAGCCCGCCCCGGTCACGATTGCGACGCAGCCAGAACCAGTGCCTTGCATTCTCGGTACCTACCCCCCCGCGATGCTCGGCAAAATCCAGACCTCGGCCCCCTCAGGGACCGGGGTGTCGACGTTCGCGGCCTCGGTGTCGCCGATGGCGATCATGATTTCGGGAAGAATGCCGGTCATATCAGCGATGCGGCCCGCCAGCCTGGGTTGCTGGCGGATCACATCGGCGATGACTTCACGCAACGTTGAACCGGCGGCTTCCAGGGTGGAGGTGCCGCCGGTCAACGGTCGCAACAATGCGGGGATATGGACCGTCGCCAAGGA
>JANPDX010000156.1:0-2693 GCA_031431695.1 Dehalococcoidia bacterium | reverse complement strand
GGAGACATTTGCGGAATGGAAGCGCTGCTGCGTTGGGACCACCCGCACCGAGGCATTCTTTCGCCGGCGACCTTCATCTCTATCGCGGAAGAAACCGGCCAAATCGTCCGCATCGGCCAGTGGGTGCTCGAAGAAGCGTGCCGCAAGACAGTGGAGTTCCAGAAGGCCCGCCCGCTCTATCCGCTGACTGTGTCCGTCAACATCTCGGGCGCAGAGTTCCGTCAACGTGACCTTCCCAGGCGGGTCGCCCGCGTGCTCGCCGAGACCGGCCTGCCAGCGGCGCAGCTCAAGCTAGAACTGACGGAAAGCGTGCTCATCCAGGACATACCCGTGACGCTGGAGATGCTCGGAGAACTCCGAGAACTCGGAGTGCGGCTGGCGATTGACGACTTCGGTACCGGTTACTCGTCGCTGAGCTACTTGCAGCGGCTCCCGGTGGACACGCTGAAGGTGGACCAGTCGTTCATCGCCCGGCTGGGGGTTGATGCGACTTCGGGGCCGGTGCTCCGCGCAATCGTGGAGATGGGCAACGCGATGAAGATGAACGTCGTGGCCGAAGGCATAGAGAACGCCTGGCAGTGGGATTTCCTGTTCGGCATCGGGTGTACGCAGGGCCAGGGGCACCTGTTCAAGCCGGCCGTGTCTGAAGATGAATTCGAAATGCTTCTTGCGGCGCACGGGCCGCTCGTGCACCGGCGCCGGCCGATCCTGCCACGGGTTGGGTAGGGGCCACGAGTCGGCCGAGCGAGCGCTTCCGCACTCGCCTCGGACTTTCGGTCTGTCCGATATGGCTGCCGGTTAACCATTCTCGCGCCCGGGCGTTATTGATTGTCGATGGCTATTCGAGATATAGTCGCGGGGATGTTTACGAGGAGGGATCGGCAATGACCAACGCCATGTTCGGCGTCACCATTTTCGTGCCCCGCCCCATCGCGCTTGACGGAATCCTCCTTTCGGTGCCCATCGCAATCTGACGACCGCTTCGCGAACCGTTCAGAGCCGTGGGACCAACCAAACGCCCACGGCTTCTTGTTTTCCCCTGATTTCGGAAGACCAGCACCGAATGGGCCCGCCTTCTACAACCAGGGAGATTTCTATGACGGCTGTAACTCTTGAGCCCGCACAGTTTCAGGGCATGGTGGCAACGTTCGACCCAACGGCCCGCGCCCTCGTGGTCGATGACGTAAGCAAGGTATTCCGGCAGGGGCCGGGACTTGTCGGGCGCCTGCGCGGTAAGCGAGCGGAGCGCAAGCGCACGGTGGCGGTAGACCACGTTTCGTTCACGGTAGACCGGGGAGAGATCTTCGGGGTCCTCGGCCCGAACGGGACCGGCAAAAGCACGCTCATCCGGCTGATGTCCACCCTCCTCATGCCGGATTCAGGCCACGTCACCATCTTCGGACTGGACGTCGAGAAGGATGAGTTCAAGGTCAAGCGGCTGATCAACCGGGTTTCGGTCGAGGCTTCGTTCTTCAAGAAACTCTCACCCATGGAGAACCTGATGTACGGAG
This sequence comes from Dehalococcoidia bacterium, assembly GCA_031431695.1. Taxonomy (GTDB): domain Bacteria; phylum Chloroflexota; class Dehalococcoidia; order Tepidiformales; family Tepidiformaceae; genus Amarobacter. Next base: position 1,182 of record JANPDX010000156.1, on the reverse strand, counting down.
CGCGCCTGTACTCGGTGAACCCAGATTACGCGCGGCGGAAGTCGATCGAGATTCTGAACCGGCTGGGCGTCGAGAACAGCTCGATTAACTCGCCGATGGAAGACATGTCACGCGGGATGCAACAGAAAGTGGCCATCGCGCGGGCGTTCCTGACAGCGCCCGTGTTGCTATTGCTCGACGAACCGACGACGGGACTGGACCCGCATTCGAAGCGCGAAGTGCAGGCGGCCGTGCTCGAAATCCGGGACACCCACGACGCGACCGTTGTGCTCACGACGCACGACATGCAGGAAGCGGACGAACTCTGTGACCGCATCGCCATCGTCGATAAGGGCCGCATCGTCGCGCTGGACACGCCGGTGGCGCTCAAGGAGATGGTGCGCACCGCCGGTGAAGCGCTGCCGTCACTCGAAGACGTATTCCTCCGGCTAACCGGAAAGAAGCTCGAAGACGCTGACAAGGAGGCTGAAGCGAAATGACTCTCGCGTACTACGAACTGAAGGCGAGCTATGCGTTCGTCGAACGGAACATCAATCTGGTGAAGCGGTACTGGGGCTGGGAGCTGGTGTGGATGCTCTACACCATCGCCAACAGCCTGGCGGTCGTGCTCATTGCGAAGGGCGTCAACGATGCAGCCGGGGTCGGCACGGCCGGCTACGACGAGGCGGCAATCAACCGGCTGATCCTCTTCCTGGCCATCGGCGCGCTGGTCTGGCATTACCTCGCGGTTGTCTTTCAGACGGTGAGCGAGATGATCAGCTGGGAGCGCTGGGAAGGAACCATCGAATACACCTTCATGGCGCCGGTGCGGCGCGGGACGCACATGGTGGGGACTGCCCTTTTCTCTCTGGTGTACGGGCTGCTGCATACCGCGGTCGTGCTGGTGATTGTGGTCATCGTGTTCGACCTGGATATGAGCGAAGCGAACTACTTCTCGGCAACGGCGATCCTGATGGCCGGGAGCCTGAGCCTGGTGGGGATTGGGATCATGGGGGCGGTGCTGCCATTGCTCTACCCCGAGCGCGGCGCGGAGATGACCCATGTGATCCAGGCGGCGCTTGTGCTGGTCTCGGGCGTATACATCACGGCGAGCAAGATGCCTGAGCCGCTGGCCACGATCAGCATTTTTAGCCCGGCGACGTACGTCATCGGCGGGATCCGCAGTGCCCTGATCGACGGCGA
>JANPDX010000155.1:0-4070 GCA_031431695.1 Dehalococcoidia bacterium | reverse complement strand
GGTGCAGAGATACACCACGAGCGGGGCGATAAGCTCTGGCGCCATCGCGGCGATGCCCGCCACCGCCTGTTCGGTTGAGCTGGCTGGTTCGGCACGCGCGGCTGCGCCACTCGCGGCGGCGAGTTGCTGGCGGCGGATTCGGGCCTGCTCCATTTCGGGGCTGAGGGTGAGGCGGGTGGCCGCGCGCGGGCGAAGGGCGTTCGCCGTCACGCCGTACTTACCGAGGTCCAGGGCGAGCGTACGGGTGAGGCCGGTGATGCCTTCCTTGGCGGCTGAATAGTTCGCCTGGCCAAGGTTGCCGAGGCCAGATTCGGACGAAGTGTTGATGATGCGTCCGCCGCGCGCCTGCCGCATGACGATGGAGGCGAAACGGGTGATGGTGAAGTGTCCCTTGAGGTGGACGGCGATGACCGCGTCCCACTCCTCTTCGGTCATGTTAAAGATGATGCGGTCCCGCAGGATGCCGGCATTGTTGACGAGGATGTCCAAGCGGCCCCAGGTGTCCATAGCCTGCTTCACGATGGCTTCGCCGTCGGCCATGGAGGTGACGTTGCCGTAGTTCGGCAGGGCGTCTCCACCCATCTTTTTGATTTCGGAGACCACTTCGTCGGCGGGAGATGCATCGCCACCTTCGCCTACGACACTCCCGCCGAAGTCATTGACGATGACGCGAGCGCCTTCTGCCGCCAACGCGAGCGCCTCACCGCGGCCGATGCCGCGGCCAGCCCCGGTGACGATCGCAACTTTTCCTTCAAGCCTTCCGGCCATATGTGTGGTGTCTCCTTCTGTGTGTGTCTTTGGGCCCGGCGCAGGCCGGGAAAACGCTCGAAATCTACCACCATGGGCGGCCCTTGTCTCACGCCCGGGAGAAGGGTCGGGTACGATCCGCCGCGTGCCGCGGTTGCTCGCCTTCATAGCCCACCCTGACGACGAGGCGTACAGCTTCGGCGGGACGATCGCGCTGGCGGCGAAAGCGGGCTGGGAGTGCGTCGTGTGTTGCGCTTCGAGCGGCGAAAAGGGAAAGCGCCACGACGGCGGCTCGACCGAACGGGCCGCTGTCGGCGAAGTGCGCGAGCGGGAGTTGGCAACGTCTTGCGACGTGTTGGGCGCGCGGCCGCCCGAGTTCTGGCGGCTCCCTGACGGCGGACTGACTGCCCATAGTGCTCGGCGGACTGCGGTGAACTCGGTTCTGCGAGCGTTCGAACCTGACCTCATCCTTACGCATGGATCGGACGGCGCGTATGGCCACCCCGACCACATCGCACTCCACGAGTGGGTCCTGGACCAGTGGCGCGCGCTACCGCCGCCCCGGCCGGCGCTCCTCTTTCCTGTCTTCCCGAAGGGGCTGTTTCTTCCGCAGTACGAGAAGTGCATCGGGATGATGGGCGACCCGCCCGAACCGCCTCGGGAGGCGATCGGTACGGACGCCTGGCACTACGAGGTGCCAATCCATTCCGTGCGAGAGAAGAAGCTTGGAGCAATCGCCGCCCACCGAAGCCAGCTTCCCGGCGGCGACCCGGTGGCGATCTTTCCGCCGGGGATCGTGACTGCGTTGCTCGAAGTGGAGCGGTTCGAGGACGCCTCGGGGAGGGTGAGTCCCAGAGTCGCTGAAAAGCTTGCGGAGCTGCCCGCCTGAGTCGCGTTGCTGGAGTCCCGGGTAGGGATTCTGTCCGCCTCCGCTGGCGGCATGCCGCCCAACGAATGCTCGCGTCCAGTGCGAAGACGCCCACGACGATTGCCAACTCGGGAGTCGCTGAGCTCCGCCTCCGCTAGCGGCATGCCGCCCAACGAGTGCTCCCGGAACAGCGCGGAGACGCCCGCGGGGATTGCAAGACCGTAGTTCGCATCGCAGAGTGCCAACCGCCCCTCACCACTCCCTGCCCCGCCCCATAACCATCTCCCCATGCGATCCCGGCCCCTCGCCCACCACAACGCCTTCCACGACCCCGCGTTCGGCACGCTTTCCAATCCGCCCCGAACCTGTTGGAACCTGTTAACAGGTCACTTTTTCTCTTTTTGGGCATCGGGCTCCCCGCTTCGGCCCGAAAACGCCGTCCGCCAGATTCAAAACGCCGGACAATCAGCGTCACCCACCGGTCTCGGAACAGGTTGGCCGCAGGTCGCAAACAGCTTGGCAACAGGCGCAACCTTGTTCCTGTTGCAGGTTCCCTGTTCGGAGCAGGCGCGGACATCCCGCCGGTCCTCCCAGGCCCTGCCACGAATGGGCCTGGCGACTCCCAGGGAACTTTCTCCGCGCTGCGGCGTTATGAATGCGTGAGAGCGATCATCCTTGGGTTTGTCCTCGCGATTGCTGGCCTGGCGGCTGCTTCCCCGGTGTTCGACGATGTACGCGTGGCCTCGGCGTGCAGCTGCCCGGATTGCGATGCCTTTCGCGACTCTCCCGTTGTCGTTCGCGGGACGTTTGTTGGCTGGGACTACCAGAGAGACGCTGCCGGGGAACCCATCGAGCGAGTTGTGGACGTGCCACAGTATTCGAAACCTGAATACATGCCACGGGCTCGCCCAATCACGATGACACTTGATGTCACCTCAGTCTTCAAAGGATCGGTGCAATCCCCTGTCGTGGTCGTCGAAGTACTGTACGACCGCTACCTGCGAGCGGAGGGGACGCCGCCTTTTCCCGGATTTGTCTGGCCGGCAGAGGCTGGCATCTGTTTCGGAATCGGTTCGGACCCGACCGGGGAAGACCTGATGATCGCTCTTGAGCCGGCGGAGAAGCCCGGGCAGTACCGGATAGTTGCGTTGCCGTTCCGATACGACGACGGCACGGGGCGCTGGTTCGCGGAACGGTTCCCGTCGCTCGGCGCGCCGTATCCGCCTTCCGCCGGGAACAGCGCCCCCTACATCAGGGAAAACGGGACACCCGTATGGACTTTCGGCGCGCTGCTGATGGTTGCGGGCGGTACATGTGGATGGATTGCGTCCCGAAGGAGGCCACCCCGATGAAGTTCCTCGGTCTGCTGGTGCTGCTTCTCATCACGGCTGCAACACCCCTGATGGCCCACGCCGAAGCGCGGATGGAAATCAATCCGGGTCGTTCCCGTTGTGTGGTGCCGTTCGAGATCATGGCGAGCGGGTTGCCACCTTCGCGGGACGTGTTGGTAGACATGGTGGTCGATGGGGTGACCACAGGGGCCGTCGGTGGCCGGTCGGAACCGGATGGACGCTTCTATTCGCCGATACCCATGGTCCTGATCCCGTGCGAAGCGGGAGGGCTTGTCGTCGCGAACCTGAGGGTCGATGGCCAGGCGATTGGCCTGACGGCAACCTTCGAGGTGACGGCGCGGAATGCCCCGCCCGCGCCGCCCGCGCTCGGCAACACGAATGCGGCGGCGACCGATGAGGACGATTGGATGTTCGTTGCGGCGATAGGGGCGGGAGTGCTGTTGCTAACGCTGGTGGTGTTACTGGTTGGGCCGAGGCGGGACCGGAAGAGATAGCGACGAACGTGGACGGTATCGACGCTATTTTCGGTTGAAGCGGCTCCCGGCGGCGTCAACGCCTTCGGTGATGATGCATTCGACGGCGTCCGCCGCCAGTTCGACTGCCTCGTCAAGGGCCTTCTTGTCGTCGCCGTGGGGGACGCCGAGTACCCACTCGGACACGTGCTCCGGGTCCCAGGTCGGTTCCCCGTTAATGTGGGGGCGGCCGATACCGACACGAATGCGTGCGAACTCGAGGCTGGCGGCCTGGCCGATGCTTTTGAGGCCGTTGTGACCGCCGTGTCCGCCGCCCGCGCGAATGCGAAGGGCGCCGGCGGCCAGGTCGAGTTCGTCGTAGAGCACGATGGTGTGCTGGATGTCGCAGCCGGTCCATTGCAACGCCTGGCTAACGGCCTTGCCGCTCAGGTTCATAAACGTCCTCGGCTTCACCAGCGCGACCTTCTGGTCCTGCAACTCGCCCACCCCGATATGCATCAGGCTGCCGGTGGCCCTGGGCTGGGTCTTCGCCCGTTTGGCAAGGGTATTGATAACCCAGAAGCCGACATTGTGGCGGGTGCGCGCGTACTGCTCGCCGGGGTTGCCAAGGCCAACAACCAGCCAATCGGC
>JANPDX010000154.1:0-7365 GCA_031431695.1 Dehalococcoidia bacterium | reverse complement strand
CGTGATTCGAAGCTCGAGGGTCTGAAGTTCCGGTGCCAACACGCGATCGGTCGATTCGTAGTCGATTTTTACCGCGACGATGCGCGGCTCGCCATCGAAATCGACGGCGGCATCCATTTGGATCCGGAGCAGGGAACCAGGGACGCCGAGCGGCAGCGTGAACTGGAATCGCGTGACATCGAGTTCGTGCGCGTGACCGCAGACGACGTCGAACAACGTCTTGAGCACGTACTTGCAGAAATCCGTAGCACGGTCCGCCGTCGCGGGACCTTCTCCGCCAACGGCACGGTAACTCCCCCTCTCCCGCAGCGTCGGGAGAGGGGGTTGGGGGGTGAGGGCTAATGCGCATCGCGTGGCTCACCACTGGCCGCGGCCCGGGCTCGTACGGCGCCCTCGAATACACCCTCGCCGCCATCGACAACGGCCTGCCCGTCGAGATCGCGGTCGTTTATATCAACCGCGACCGTGGCGAGTCCGAGGCGACCGATCGGCTCATCGCGATGGTCGAAAAGCGCGGCATCCCGGTCGAGGCGCGCTCGTCGGTCGCGTTTCGGAAAGCCGTCGGCGGAAAGATTGGCAAGCCCGGTGAACCACTGCAGCCCTGGCGGTTCGAGTACGACCGCGAGGTGGCGGCGACCCTTGCGAAGTATCGGTTCGACCTCGGCGTTATGTTCGGATACATGCTGATCGCGACAGAGCCGCTGTTCAGCCGCTTCACCTTCATGAACGACCACCCGGCGCTGCCAGACGGCCCCATCGGCACGTACCAGGAGGTCATCGTAGAGCTCATGCGCACTCGGGCGGTCGAATCCGGCTGCATGATGAACGTGGTGACAGGCGATGTTGACCGCGGGCCGGCGACAAGTTTTTGCCGCTTCTCGATCAGAGACGAGATGAACGATTCTGCCTGGGACGCTCTCTCGAAAAGCGACATCGACGTAGCTTCGCTGGAAGCGATCATGGCGATGCCGTTGTACGCCGACATCCGCGCGCGCGGGGTGGCCCGCGAGCGGCCGTTCCTCGTGGAAACGCTCCGGGCGGTTGCGCAAGGGAAGCTCGCTGCGCGTCCACCAGTACCGCTTGATCTCACGGAAGCGGTCGAGCGGGCAGCGGCGTTCCGTTAATTCATGGAAGGGTAGTTGAAGCGGAGTAAGTAGTTGCATGTTACGGGAGGATCTCGGGGAGGTAATCACGGCCGTTGACGCGGGCGTTCTCCTTGAGCATCCAGAGGAGGTTGAAGTTGGCAGCCCCGGCATCGGAGCCGAAGCCGTCCATCTGACGGGTGCGACGGCGCATCTCGCGGAAGCCGCGCTCCATCAAGTTTTTGGTACGGACCGGGTGGGCAGGGTCGGCTGGGGGGATGCGGGAGAGGCCACGGTCGAGGCGGGTGGCGAGCCAACGGTGGTCCTGGCGGAGGACAGCAAGCGATTCTTTGCGTTGGTTGAGGTCGGGAGCATCGACGATGCTGTGGACGGCGGCCATGAGACCACGCCTCTGCCCTTCGTCTTCTGCTTTGGGATAGCGTTCGGCGATCCACTCGGCAGCGTTGTGCGTGAGGTGCCAGGTGCAACGCTGCATCCGGATCACGAAGTCACGACCGAATTGCTCATACCGGCGACGATAGGGTCTCGGGTGGCCCGAGAGTCAAATGTGTGGGTTGGGTGCGGGTCGCGTGTCGTTGGGGCATCGGCGATATGGCCTCAGTAACCGAACTTCGCGGCATGTTGGCATCATGGCCCTTCCGCGATCCCTCTGCATGCCTCAGGCTCTGCGCAATGCATTCCTCTCACCGAACGTTGCAACACGTTCTGAACCTAACGTTGAACGCGCTGCCATCGCGCTGGCATCGCGCTCCGAACGCGCTCGAACGCGCTCGAAACGCGAAAAAAACTTTTTCCGCGTTCGAACAGGTCCTCGGGACGTCCTCGGCCCTTTCCAGAAGGCGCCTCCGTGGTTGAAGAACGGCTCCAGAAGATCATTTCGAACGCCGGGGTGGCATCACGCCGCGTCGCCGAGGAGATGATCCTGAACGGCCGTGTCGCGGTGAACGGCACTGTCCAGGAAACCCTTGGCGCGCGGGCCGACGCTGACGTCGATGAAATCACTGTCGATGGCGTGCCCGTGGTCAAGGGCCGCTACCGCTACTTCGCGCTGAACAAGCCCATCGGGGTCGTTACCACCGTCCGGGACGAAGAGGGGCGCGACACGGTGATCGACCTCGTGCCGGTCGCCGGGATGCAACTCCATCCCGTGGGGCGGCTAGACATGGATAGCGAAGGACTGGTCATCCTCACGAACGACGGCCACCTGACCGACCTCCTGACGCACCCCCGCTACCAGGTCGAGAAGGAATACCTGGTCGGGATCGACGCGATGCCCCCGAAGAAGGATTTGGAGCGGCTCGTTCGAGGCGTCGATGAAGGCGGAGACCGCCTGCGCGCCACCTCGGTCCATGCTGCCGTGATGCCGGACGGCGACGAGAGCGACTCGACCACATGGCTCGTGATCGGCCTGAAAGAAGGCAAGAACCGGGAGATCCGGCGGATGATGTCGGCCCTGGGGCGGCGCGTGATCGCGTTACGCAGGATTCGCATCGGGCCGCTGGCACTTGGTTCGCTCGGTTCGGGCGCGTTCCGCGAGATCACGGAGGACGAGGTCACCTCGCTCTACATTGCGGCAGGCGGCAAGCGCGAAGGCATCGACAAGTAGTGGCCGTCTCGCGAGCACTACCAGCCGGCCCTACAATCGCCGGCATGTCCACGAATCCGCCCGACTGCATCGCCATCGACGGGCCCGCCGCTTCCGGGAAATCGACCATTGGCCGGATCCTCGCCGAACGCTTCGGCTATTCGTTCCTGGATACGGGTCTGATGTACCGCGCGTTCGCACTCGCGGCGTTACGCCACGATGTGGCACCAACGGAAGAGGCGTGTGCCGACTTCGCGGCGAACCTCGACCTCCGGCTTGGGGACGAGCCTGAGGCTCGCATCTACCTCGGCGACGAAGACGTTACCGGCCTCCTGCACGACCGCGAGATCGAACGCCAGGTCAGCTCTTACGCCCGTCTGGAGCCAGTGCGCACCCAGATGCGGAAGCAGCAACAGGCTTACGCGAGGCGAGGCCGAGCCGTCCTGGCCGGACGTGACATTGGCGAGATTGTCGTCCCGGAAGCGCCACTCAAGTTCTACTTGGAAGCCGACGAAACGGCACGCGCCCGGCGCCGCAACACGGAACGCGGAATCATGCACGACGCAACGGCACGCGAATCGCGAGACGAGCTCTCCCGCCGGGACCAACTCGATAAACCGCAGACACACACCGCGCCAGATGCAATCGTCATCGACACAAGCGAAATGACCCTCGACGAAGTGGTCGCCCTCGTGCTGGAGCAGGTGGCATGCGCAAACGGCTGAAATCCCGGCTGAAGTCCATCGGCTGGCAAACGTTCGCCCCGCCGTTCTACTGGGGATGCACCTACCTGCTTCGCGGGATCCTTCGGATCGTCGTTCGATGGGATGTCAAAGGGCGGGAGAACGTGCCGAAAACGGGCGCGGTGCTCGTGGTTTCGAACCACCTCAACAACGCCGACCCACCGATCCTCGGCGCCGGCATCGCAAAGCGCCGTATTCGCTTCATGGCGAAGGTTGAGCTGTTCAAGATGCCGTTCGGGGCGATCCCGAAGCTCTGGGACGCGTTCCCGGTGCGGCGATTCGAGTCCGACCTTGGGGCGATGCTCAACGCCGAACGCATCCTCAAGCGCGGCGGAGTGCTCGGCATGTTCCCCGAGGGACATCGCAGCCGGACCGGCTACATGGGCCCGGTCCACCCGGGGACCGCGATGATCGCCTTGCGTTCTGGCGCGACTGTCCTGCCTTGCGCCATCACCGGCACGGAAAAGTTGAAGAACCCGTTGGTCCTGGTGAAACGCCCGCGGTTCACCATCCGCATTGGTGAACCTATCCACCTGGAGGCCGTGCGCCGGCCGACCGAGCAGCAGATAGGCGAACTTACGCAGCGAATCGTGGCGGCTATCCAGGCGCAGTTACCGCCCCAATACATCGCTCCCTATACTGAATCCAAAGGCGGCAACGGCGATTTAGATGGTGACGGTAATCCGGGCGACTGAGATGGGGTTTTGCATGGGCGTGCGCCGTGCCGTGCAAATCATGGAGGGTGAGGCGAGCCCCGAGCGGCCGGTGTTCAGCGTCGGCGAAATCGTCCACAACCCGCACGTCGTCAGCAGCCTGCAACGCAGCGGGGTGATCCAGCTCCCCGGGCCGGACGAAATCGATGGCGATATTGGTGCTGCAACGGCCCAGCGCGTGCAGGAGGGCCGTGTCGCTATCACCGCCCATGGCGTCGGCGAACGCGCGATGAAGGAACTGCAGTCGAGTGGCCTCGAAATTATCGATACGACCTGCCCCATCGTGACCCGCGCCCAGCGCTACGGTCAGAAGTTCGTGCGGGATGGCTGGCATGTCGTCATTTTCGGCGACCCCGGCCACAAAGAAGTGCGCGGCATCATGGGCTGGACGCTCGACAAAGCAGGCGTGTCGCAGGCAACGATCGCGCCGAGCGCGGACCTCGTGGCGCTGAAGGCGCTGGTCGATGGCTTCCCCGGCGGCTTCCCGAACAAAATTGCGGTGATGGTCCAGACCACCCACAAAATGGAAGACTTCGCGAAGTTCGTGTCGAACCTGATGCTGCTCGGCCGCGACCGGAACTTCGAAATGCACGTCGTGAACACGCTCTGCCATGCGACAACCGGCCAGCAAGAGGCCGCCGCGGCACTTGCCGCAACGGTTGACGTGATGGTTGTGGTGGGCGGCAGAAAGAGCGCGAACACCCGCCACCTGAAAGAAGTCTGCGAAGAGCAGGGCACAACCGCCCATCACATCGAGGGGCCGGATGAACTCGATGCAGAGTGGTTCAAAGGCGTGCGACGAGTGGGGCTGACGGCCGGGGCCTCGACCCCGGATTACTCGATTGACGAAGTCGAGGCGCGGATTCTGGAGTTGGCCCAATAGTCGCCTTTCGCAATTTGGCGCGGATTGACCGCACAATGGAATCTGAATGAATCGCCCACCCTCACCCGGCCAGGTGTCGGCTGTTACGCCCGGCTCGCTCGCGGAAGAAGCTGGCATCGAACCCGGCGACGCGATCGTCTCGGTCGATGGGCGCGTCCTTCGGGATGTGGTCGACTTCCAGTTCTATGCCACCGGGCACGAAGTGCAGGTCGCTATCAAGAAGGCGAACGGCCTCGACGACCTGGTCCTGTTCGAAAAGGACATTGACGAAGACCTCGGCATCGAGTTCGAGCGTGCGACCTGGGACGAGGTCACGCTCTGCAACAACAACTGCTTCTTCTGCTTCCTGAAGGGCCTGCCCAAGGGCATGCGCAAAACCCTGTACATGAAGGACGACGACTACCGGCTCAGCTTCCTCCACGGGAACTTCGTTACGCTGACCAACCTGGAGGACGCGGACTGGGAACGTCTCGATGAGCAGCGCCTCAGCCCGCTGAACGTCTCGGTGCATGCGACCGAACTGGAACTTCGACGGCACATGCTTTCGAACAAGTCGGCGCCGGACATTATCGAACAGCTCAGGCGGCTGGGCACGCTCCGCATCCAGGCGCACACGCAGATCGTGCTCTGTCCCGGCGTCAACGACGGCGAGCACCTGGCGCGTTCGATTCGCGACCTCGGCGAATTGTATCCGGCGGTGCAAACGGTCTCGGTCGTGCCCGTGGGGGCCAGCCCGAAGCTGGAGGAATGGTCGCTCAACCGCGACGGCATCCCGCTCGTTCGGCCAACGCCGGAATACGCCCGCCAGGTGCTGGCCGTGCTGGCCCCGTTCCAAAAGGAATTCCGCAAGCGGTTCGGCGCGACGATTGTGCAGTGCAGCGACGAGTTTTATGTGACGGCCGGCGGGGCAATCCCGGGGCGCATCGCCTACGACGGGTTTCCGCAGTACGAAAACGGCATCGGTATGGTGCGGACGATGCTCGACGACTGGGCCAGGGCGAAACGCAAGATCACGCCGGGTATGGCGACCGGGCAGCGAGTGGTTATTGGCACGGCGGCGTTGATCGCACCGAAACTGGCAGTGGTGGCGGCCGAAGCGGCGGTAGCGACAGGGGCATCGATCCAGGTGCGTGGCGTGACGAACACGGTCTTCGGCGAGCGCGTCAACGTGAGCGGGCTCATCTGCGGCAAGGACTACGTTGAACAATTGGCCGGAGAGAAGCCGGATCTATTTATCCTGCCGCGGCCGAGCCTCGACTATTTCGGCGAAAAGTTCCTGGATTCGATGACGGTCGCGGAGGCTGAGAAAAAGCTGGGCGCTCCCGTCGCATTTGCTTCGGTGTGGTCCGAGGTGATCGAGATCCTCCGGGAGGGGCCACGCCGGCCGATTCGCAACGATGCCTCCAACGGCGCCATGTGGTCCGAGCCTTCCACGGGTTAGGTTGGGGTCTCCGGAGGCAGGATTTGGGGGAGTCCCTGATCGAAGGAATGCGGTATTGGGCAGAGACTCGAATGCACAGCCTGTGATCGGAGGGGCCCTGATGCCCGCCAACCCTGAATCAAGCATCTCGCGAGCCTCGGCAATACTTTCAGCGATCGAGGCATTGCCTCCGCTGCCAGCGGTGGCCATACGTGTCATGGAAGTCGCGCAGAACCCAAAGTCGTCGGCCTCGGACCTGGCACTGGTCGTCTCATCCGACCCGGGCCTGAGCGGCCGGCTGCTGCGAGTGGTTAACTCAGCCGCGTACCGGAGGACGCGCGAAATCACGTCAGTCCAGGAAGCGCTGGTTACGTTGGGCTTCGTACAGGCGCGGAACATGGCAATCAGCGGCGCAATCGCGGGCGCCTACGCTCCAGACGCGCTGAATGCCCTGTTTCGCATCGAAGTATTTTGGCAGCATTCAATCGCGGTGGCGTTCAAGGCCTCGGAGCTAGCGGGAAAGTCTCGAAGGCTGGACGTGCCGAGCGCCTTCACCGCCGGGATTCTGCACAACATGGGTCGCCTCGCGATGTTCTACGCGGACAGCACCGGACTGGATCAGGCGATCGCGGCGGCCATGAGCAAAGGTGTGATGCTCGAAGACGTAGAAGCCGATCTCCTCGGAGCGGACCACGCGGAAGTCGGCGGACTGTTGGCGAAGCGCTGGAAGCTACCGACCGACATCCAGGATGCGGTTGCACGCCATCACATTGCGCCGGAGGACGAAGTGTCGCTTGCGGGCGTCGTCGGCGCTGCCGACCGTTTCGTAACCGCGCACGGGTTGCTCGCCGGGTATGTGGTGCCGCCGGCATTGGGAGTGACGCCCGAACCAGCACCCGAGTTCGTGCACCTCTCGCG
>JANPDX010000153.1:0-2010 GCA_031431695.1 Dehalococcoidia bacterium | reverse complement strand
GAATCCACGACCGGCCCCGGTGAGCACGATAGCCCGCACTTCACTGTTTTCCTCGGCCCGTTCGAGACACCAGCGGTACTCGGTGTGCATGCGCCCGGTCCAGGCATTGAGCCGGTGAGGCCGGTTGAGCGTGATAGTGGCTATACGGTCATCGACCGTGTAGGAGGTAGCCTTCAACTCCATATGCGAGCGATTGTACGTCGCTACGGCGCAGTACTCTCCCCGGCTAAGATACCGGGGTGGGAAACGGCCTCGCACGCAGCATCCAGTACGCCGCGTGGCGCGCCGTCTCGGCAATCCTGGTGCGATTACCCGCCAGCCTGGGCTACGGCGTGGCCGTAATTGTGGGTACCATTGGGTACTACGTTTGGCCTCGCGGAAGGCGAGCGATGCTCGCGAACTACCGGCGCGTGATTCCGGAGGCCCGGCCAGCGGAACGGAAGCGAATCGCGCGAAGGTCGCTGGTCAACTACTGCAAGTACCTCGTGGATTTCGTGCGGTTTCCAAACTTCTCCCCCGAAAGTGTTATCGAAGCGGTGAGCAACGACGGCGCCTTCGAGGGATTGGAGACCGCACTCAAGCGCTCAAATGGTGCAGTGATTGTTTGCATGCATTTCGGAAACTGGGATGCCGGCGCGGGCGCCACCGCCGCCCGCGGCTTCCCGGTCACGGTGGTCGCCCAGACCTTCGCCGACCCGCGCCTGGACGCGATGGTCGTCGGCGCCCGAGAGCGGCTCGGGATGCGGATCGTGAAGATGGAAAAGCTCGGGCCATCGTTGTTTCGGGTCTTGAAGGCAAACGAGTTGCTCGCCCTGTTGATAGACCGGGCGGTGCCCGGAGAGGGCGTCAAGGTTCAGTTCTTTGGAGAGGAAGTCGAAGTGCCTGCGGGCCCTGCGCGCTTCGCCTTGAGGTCCGGGGCGACGGTGGTGCCCTCGGCCTTCCCCCGGATCAGCCCGTATCGCCCCAATGTGGCCACGCTTTGTGACTTCATCATCCCCGAACGGACAGGCGACGATGAGCGCGACGTAACGGAGCTGACCCAGGCCATCATGAACTCGCACGAACGGTTCATTCGCGAGTACCCGGACCAGTGGTACATGTTTCGGCCAATGTGGATCCATCGAGACGGGATGCCTTCCCGATGAGCGTGCGGCTTTGGATAGTCTGGGTGACTCAACCCCTGGCAGGACGGTTCCCCGGGTTCTTTTACTGGATTGCGCCAGGGTTCGGCTGGCTCGCCTTCAATACGCGGCCACGGATGCGGCGCAAGCTGATCCGAAACATGCTTCCGCTCGTCGGTGGCGACAAATCGGCGGCGCGGCGCGCCGGGCTCGCCGCGAGCCAGAATATCGCCCAGTACTTCGTGGATCTCTGCACAATCCCTGAGCGTTTGATGGAAAGGTTCGAGGTCCAGCATCTCGAGCTGGTTCATGGCGAGCGGCTGGCAGTGCTCAAGGAAGCCGGCCCCGTGATCGCGGTGAGCGCCCATACCGGAAACGCGGAATTGGCCATCCAGGCGCTGACGTTCCGGGGCCGGCCATTCGTGGCGCTGGTCGAGGCCCAACGGCCGAGGGCCTGGTCTCGCTATCTGCTGCGGCTGCGGTCTTCCGCCGGCGGGAGGTTCTACGAGACAGGCTTTCAGGGCATTCGGGCGTGCCTCGAAACCCTCCAGGAGGGCGGACTCGTTGGATTCATGGGAGACCGCGACATCCAGGGCAATGGGCTCTGCGTCGAACTGGCCGGACGACCCGTCCGGCTCCCGACCGGGCCGTGGGAGATAGCCCGGCGTTCGGGTGCCGTGGTGCTGCCGGTCTTCACATCCAGGATCCACCACGATCGGTTCCGCGTGTTCGTCGAGGAACCGTTCAAGGTCCCGCAGACGGACGACGAAGATTTGGACATCCTGCGGGCTGTTACACGATTTGCAGGATTGCTGGAGGAGCACCTTCGGCGGGACCCGGGCCAATGGGCGTTTACCGAAGACTTCTGGAGGGCGCACGGCTGTGGGAA
>JANPDX010000152.1:0-2369 GCA_031431695.1 Dehalococcoidia bacterium | reverse complement strand
CTCGGCTACGACAAGCTCGCCTGCGCGAGCACCGGCAACCTCGCGAACAGCGTCAGCGCCCACGCCGCCGCGGCCGGCATGGAGGCCGTCGTCTTCATCCCCCAGGACCTCGAAGCCGGGAAAGTGCTCGGTTCGAGCATCTACAAGCCGGTCCTCGTGAAGGTGAATGGCAACTACGACGCCGTGAACCGCCTTTGCGCCGAACTGGCCGGCTCGTACAACTGGGCGTTCGTCAACGTGAACGTCCGCGCCTACTACGCCGAGGGCTCCAAGACGCTTGGCTTCGAAGTGGCCGAACAACTCGGCTGGCGCGCGCCGGACCATTGCGTCGTCCCAATCGCCAGCGGCTCGCTGTTCGTCAAAATCCGCAAGGGCTTCGACGAACTCTACAAGACCGGCCTCATCGAAAAACCGAAGACGCGCATGAGCGGCGCCCAGGCGACTGGCTGTTCACCGGTGGCCACGGCCTGGCGTGAAGGCACGACCAACTTCCGCCCGCAGCGCCCGAACACCATCGCCAAGTCACTTGCCATCGGCAACCCGGCCGACGGCTACTACAGCCTCGTGCAGCTCCAGGAGACCGATGGCGCCTGTGGGATGGTTGATGACCCGGAAATTATCGAGGGCATGAAGCTGCTCGCCGAAACCGAGGGCATCTTTGGCGAAACCGCTGGCGGAGTGACCGTCGCGTCGCTCCGCCAACTGACCGCGCAGGGTAGAATCCATCCCGATGAACTCACTGTCGCGTTCATCACCGGCGCCGGATTCAAGACTGCGGAAGCAGTCGCCGGCCACCTCGAACCAGCGCTCGAAATCGACCCAACGATGGAGAGCTTCGAAGCCGCCTATCGCGCCCCGGTGGCGCAGGGAGTTTCCTGATGGCCCTCAAGCGCGTCCGCTTTACTTTCCCCGAAAACCTGATCAAAGAGCCCTTGATCTACAACCTCGGGCACGAATTCCGCGTCATCACGAATGTCCGCATGGCGGATGTCGATGCGAAGACCGGCTGGGTACTCCTCGAACTCGAAGGTGACCCGGACGAAATCGCGCGCGCTATCGCCTGGGCCCAGACCAAAGGCGTCCGCGTGGACCCCGTCAGCGGCGATATCGTCGAGGGCTAGCGAAATCGAAGCGAACCTGCATCCGAAACCTTCCGCCTCCCCTCTCCCTCCGCAGTGGGAGAGGGGTCGGGGGTGAGGGACAACAGTCCGCGTCGTCCACGCGCACGCTCGACGAAGACAACACCACTAACTCACTGGAGATTCCTTTGTCCGTTACTGTGCTTATCCCTCAGCCGCTCCGGAACCTCACCGGCAACCTCTCCAAGGTCTCGGGCGAAGGTGCCACGCTCGAGTCCCTGGTCTCGCATCTCGATGGCGCCTACCCCGGTATGCGGGACCGCGTCATGGACGAGTCCGGGCAGCTCCGCCGCTTCGTCAACATCTACGTAAACGGCGAAGACGTGCGCTTTACAGAAGGCCTTGCGACGGCTCTGAAGGATGGTGACGAAGTCAGCATCGTCCCGGCGGTCGCGGGGGGCGCCTGAGTTACCTGGCGAAGAGGTCTCGAGCCACAAATCTGAGTCCCGGCGCGTAGCTCGTCTCGACGATGTCGTCACCGCTCAGCACCCTGCGACCATCGCTCTCATAGATCTCGATGAGTTCGAGTTCGAGGTCCACCAACCATGCCGACCCCACCCCGAAGCGGCGGTAAACGTCTATCTTGCCTCGGACCTCGCGACGGCTTTGGTTGAGTGAGAGAATCTCGACCGCCACGTCGGGCGGCCGGGTCAACCACTCGTGGTCTTCGGGCGGGTCGCTCCGGTAAAACGCGACATCGGGTATCGGCGCGTACGGACCTTCATCTGCCCCAGGCTGAATCACGATACGCGGCTCCACGCCGGCGAACCCAATATCAGCGAACCAGCCACCGAGTCGAAGAGCGATTCGGCTGAGACCCCAGGTTGGTGACATCTTCTCGTAGATCTCCCCGTCGATCAGTTCGAGACGCCGCTCATCGATGTCCGGCTTCGCGAGGAACTCGTCGAGGGTGAGGCGCGTCCGCGTCGTCATGGTTCGATCTTACCAGAAAGCCCCCGGCATGCCGGGGGCTTTCTGCGTGTTCTCACCTGCCAGTTGGTATACTTCAGCCGTGACTGCCAAACAGCTACTTCACGATTTCGTTGATCGCCTCTCGGAAGACGATGCTGCAATCACCGCGGCAATGTTGATTCCGAGTGCCTCCCGATCCTTGCGGGATGTTGTGCGAGGGGCGATTGATCGCGGTCTGGCCGAGGCCGACGCGGGTGAATTGTTATCCCTGGATGTGGCCGAGCTCGTATTGGGCGCATATTTTATGTAGGTCTATCT
>JANPDX010000151.1:0-2684 GCA_031431695.1 Dehalococcoidia bacterium | reverse complement strand
CCGCGGGCGATCACGTCGGCATTGACGAAATCCTCGATCCCGAGCAAACCATCGAGCAGCCCTGGAGCGGCGGTCGATTTACCTGCGCCGTTTGGACCGGCAATCACGACAACGTGCGGCACGAGTGCTAGTTCGCCTTCTTCGTTGCCAACCGCTGTTCGAAGCGCGGCCGGTCGACAACGAATCGCTGGTGAGTCCCGTTGCCAACTTCGTCGATGCCGTCGGTGGCGGTCCACGTGAAGTCGAGCCGGCGGCCTTCCACGGCGGCAAGCGTGACGGTCGCGGTGACGGTCAGCCCCTCGGGCGTGGCGGCCGTGTGGTTGATGACAATTTGAGCGCCGACGGTCATCTGATCTGGAGCGAGATGACCTCCGACCCATTCGGCCGCCGTCTTTTCCACCAATGCGCCGAGCGAGGGAGTGCTAAACACATCCGGGGTGCCGGTGACGATCTTACTGGCGAAGTGTTCAGGCGCGGCCTTCACGGAGAGTGAGGTGGTCGCGCCGGGTCTGAGGTCTTCGAGTGCCATGGAGCCTCCTGTATGTGGAGGCATGATAGAGAGGTTCAGCGGGCCTGTAAGCCGGATTCTGTCCTCCTTCCGGCCAAGCCGGAAGGATGTGTGACCATTTCTCTCGACGCCGCATCGCTACGGCGCTCTAGCAGCCAACCCGGGAGTAGTAACGGGACGGGCAGCCCTTCTCCCCTATTTGGCCTTGCTCCGGGTGGGGTTTTCACGGCCGCGCTGTTGCCAGCACGCCGGTGCGCTCTTACCGCACCATTTCAACCTTACCCTTCCGGAGACGAGCCCCGGAAGGGCGGTATGTTTCTGTTGCACTTTCCGTCGGCTCGCGCCGCCCAGGCGTTACCTGGCACCCTGCCCGTTGGAGTCCGGACTTTCCTCTATGGCCGAAGCCACAGCGGTCACCCAGCCCACTGAACCGAGGTGATTGTCGATTGTCGATTGCCGATTGTCGATTCGGAGGATCCGGCGGGAGTCTGGGTAGGGATTCCTTCCTCTATGGCCGAAGCCCCAGCGGGCGCACGGGTAGGGATTCTGACTGAACCAGTTGGATTGTGGATTGCGGATTGCGGATTGTCGATTGGTGGCGCGGCGCGGGAGTCTGGGTAGGGATTCTTTCCTCTACCGCCGAAGCCCCAGCGGGTAGGGATTCTGACTGAACCGTGGTGATTGTCGATTGGGCCGGAGCGGCGAGCAGCCACGCGGGCCCACGGGCACGCACCCTAATGCCTCGCCGCGCGCCCTGGCGCATCACATGGGCACATGCGTCGTTGTCACTTCGCACAGCACTCTTCCTTCGTCTCCCGTCACCGTCGTGCGGATCACGGTAATCCGGCGGCCGACGCGCACCGGTGTGGCGACCACCCGAATCGTCCCGCCTGTCTGGTTCGAGAGCATAACGGCGTGGAGGTCGACGCCTACCATGAACTTCCGCTCGCCGGTCTTCTCGAAATACGCCCTTCCGGCGGCACCCGTTGAGACGTTGTCCGCCATCGTGAGAAAGACGCCGCCGTTGATATTCCCCGTCGGGTTCAGATGGTGCGGCTCAATCTCCACAGTCGCGCTCCGCTCGCCGTCATAGTCCCCGTGCTTCATCCCGATGTACTCGTCGAACGTCATCTCTGACCCCCTTTGCTCGCCCTCGCGCTACGCCATTTCGCCCCAGTTGCGGCCTTGCTTCAGGTCGATTTTGAGCGGGACTTTCATCGAAAGGCTCGCGGGCATGATGCGAGTCGCGAGTTCCCGGATCGCTTCGACTTCGTCCGATGGACATTCGAAAATCAGTTCGTCGTGCACCTGGAGGATCATCCGGCTGCGCAGTTTCCGCTCACGGATCTCGTCGTCGACTTTAATCATCGCGACCTTGATGATGTCGGCCGCCGTGCCCTGGATGGGCATGTTGATGCCTTCACGTTCGGCGGCTGAGCGGACCTGGAAATTCGTGGATCGAATGGCGGGAAGGTAGCGGCGGCGGCCGAACAGGGTTTCGGCGTAGCCCTTTTCGCGAGTAGACGAGAGTGTCACCTGCTGCCAGAGGGCGATGCCGGGGAAGTTGCGGTAGTAGGTGGAGATGAATGCTTCGGCTGCTTCGCGGGTCATCCCGGTGCGGCTGGCGAGCCCGAATTCGCCCATGCCGTAGGCGATGCCAAAGTTCACCATCTTGGCGGTATCGCGCATCTGGCGGGTGACTTCCTCGGGCTGCACGCCGTAGACCGTGGCGGCCGTCGCGCGATGGATGTCCTGGTCGGCGAGGAAGGCTGCAATAAGTCCTTCGTCCTCGGTCACGTGAGCTAGGACGCGCAGTTCGATCTGCGAGTAATCACCAGCGACGAAGACCGCGTCATCGAAGTAGCTGGCGACAAACGCCCGCCGGATATCGCGGCCCGTATCGGTTCGCACCGGGATGTTCTGCAGGTTCGGGTTGGTGCTGCTAAGGCGCCCCGTGGCCGCGACCGTTTGCTGGTAGTCCGTATGGATTCGCCCGTCAGCCGAGACGGTCCCGGGGAGTGCGTCGGTGTACGTCGACTTCAGCTTGGTCAGCTCGCGGTACTGGAAGATGAGGTCGATGATCGGCGCGACCGGACGGAGCGCTTCGAGCGAACGCTGATCGGTGCTGTAGCCCTGGGTGGTCTTGCGCGTCTTTGGGAGGCCCAGTTCGCCGAAG
>JANPDX010000150.1:0-3894 GCA_031431695.1 Dehalococcoidia bacterium | reverse complement strand
CAAGGCGCCGCTCCCGCAGCCAAGGTCGGCGACGTTCGCCGCGGGCGAGAGCAGCCTCGCGAGCGCCTTCCCGGTCTCCGCGGCGACGGGCGCCATCAAGGAATCGAACCGGGCGAGAGAATCCTGGTTCGCCTCCTGTTCGGCGAAGTAGCTCTGTCCGAACACCCGCTCAAACGCTGGCTGCCCGGTTTCCACCGAGTGGAGCAGGTTGCCCCAGACTTCCCAGCCTCGCGTCGCGGTGGCGAGTACGTACTCTCGCATCCCGGACTTCGACCGCGTGGTTAGCGGCTCGGCTTGCCGTGTGAGTGCGAAGCGGCCGTCCTCTGTCAGCGCGAAGAAACCTTCGGCGGCGAGGAACCGTAAGAGCCGGTGCAATGCTCCCGGATGCACACCAACCGTGCTCGCAAGGAGCGTAGAACTACCGGGGCCATCGGCGAGAAGGTCGGGGATGCCCAACCGCACGGCCACGTAGAGTGCCTGAATACGCGACGCGCCAAGAAGGACCTCTTCGATCGCATCATGGGCGACTGGACGCCGATCGCGGGGCTTCGTCATGGCGAGCGGAGTATGGCACCGCCGCGAAGTGCTTGCCACGCGCCGGAAACGGAACCGCGCACGGGAGTAAGCGGATCACCCGGCCAGCGCCACGACCGCCTCTTCCCCCGGCTGGCTTCAGGCGCTCAGAGGCTGTGGATGAAGTCCCCGAGCACGCTGCGGAATTCGGCCGGGCGTTCGAGGTGGATCCAGTGGCCGGATTCGATCACTGCTTTCTGGGCGGAAGGCGCCAGCTCCGCGAGGCGCGCGTGGTACGCCGATTGGGGGCTGCTCTCGATGGTCAACGATGGCTGCAGGCCCAGTGCGCGCATCCCTCGTTCGGAAACTCCGGCCAACTCGCTGTCGGTGTATTCGAAGAGCGTCGCCCAGAAAGCCGGGCCAATCGCCACGGGCGTCGCGTCCTTCAGACCTTGTATCAGGGCTCGCGACTCGGCTGGCATGGCCGGGCTGACCATGCTGTCGTACAACTGGGTGCGAAACGCCATGTGAGTCTCCGGCGAACGCACCACGGCCCCAAGGCTTCGCATCTGTGCGCCGAAGCCGGTGATGTCGAGTACCTGGTCTTCGACCACGATCGCACGCGCAAGACCCGGGAAACGGCTGGCCGTGATGGCCGCGAGAACGCCGCCAAAACTGTGGCCCACCAGCACCGGATCCGTTACGCCGGCCACCTCGCAGAGCGCGACAACATCGTTCGAAAGCGCCTCGAGGAAGTACGCATGGTCGCTGGGCAGCCCCGAAGCTCCGTGGCCGCGCATGTCGGGCGCGAGGCAGCGGTTCGTTGGGCTGAAGTGCTCGATCGTGGCTCGCCAGGAAGGCGAACCGTCGCACCATCCGTGGAGAAACACGAGTGGCGGGCCACTCCCTTCGTCGGTGTAATTCAGGTTCACGGTCGGGCGTTCGAGGATCGGCATAGTCGGCTCCTTCCGGGAACTCCCGGAATCGCGACTATACGTTGTGGCGTCTATGGCGCGGGCGTCGCCGTCACGCCGAAGTAGCCGGGCTCGGCGGCAACCTTGGGGTCGAGTTTCGCGATCTCGGTGGCGGCAAGGACATACGCCTCGGCAAGTGCGGTGAATGTCGCGGGCGCGTTGCCGGCAAGGTAGGAAGCGTCGAGCGCCTTCGCGCAGGCCTGCGACCAGGGTGTTTCGCCCGGGCCCTGGCGGGCGACGATGCTGGTGGAGCAGAGCACCCGGATCTCGGCCTGGCGGGCATGGATGGCGCTGGTGCTCAGTTCTCCCTTGATCCAGAGCGCGACAGTCGCCTGGGCGCCGAGCAGGTGTACCGCGAACTGCTGGAACTGCGTGACTGTCGGGTCGCTGCTGCAGGCGAGTGCGCCGAGCCTGGGGTTAGCCGCACGGTCGCTCCCGGCAACGCCGGAAACCTTCTTGCAGCCCTCCGTCCAGCCGGCCTGCGTCTGGGCGATGCTCGCGAAGAGACCGATTTCGTTCCAGAGCTTCGCGCTGTACGGGTCAGGCGGCGCCTCTGCCGGGAACCAGGTGCTGAAGTCGCTCTCGGGCAGGGCCGTAGCCGCGGGTGTCCCGATTGCCTTCACGTATGCGGGCGGCAGGGCCGGAGGCTGAACCATGGGGCCGACGACGGGGAGCCCGCCGAGAGCCGCCGCGAGGTCCACGTTGTGGCAGCGCGCGGTACCGAGAAACGCGAACAGGACCAACGCGAAGAGGGCTTTCTTCACCACATCATGGTTATCGGCACTATTCGCGAGTGACGGAGCGCCGCCCGCGATCGTGTGTTGGGCGGCAGGCCCTCCTTCCGGAGACGGACTACCTGGTGGCGCCGCCAGCCACCGCGCTCACACTCGAATCCATGATGTTCGCGGCTACCGGGCCTTCCCAGCGGTCGTAAATAATCCCCTTGCTGTCCACCACGTAGACGATAGGCTCGCGCAAGGATCCGTCTGGCCAGATGAGCCATTCGCGTGCCGTGGGGTTCATGAGCTTCTGGTCGAAGTTTCGCCATACTTCGATATGGACGAAATCGACCCGATCCTTGTATATCGCCTGCAGGGCTTCGACTTCTTCGTTGACCGGGCCGCAGAAGCGCGACGTGCAGAACGCTGGCGTCGAAAACACGATGACCAACGGCCGGCCTTTGGCAATGGAGTCCTTGATCTTCGCATCGTGCATGTCGTTCGGTGGCGTTCCGGAGTCGATCTCGCTGAGATCCTTTACGTCCGCTTTCGTGAGGTTGTCGCTTTTGAATGCAGGCTGGCCCGGAGCGACCACGTTGGGCTTTGGGTAGACCTGGAACGAGACCGTGGAAACGCCTTTCGAACCGTCCTTGAGCGTCGCCTCAACGGCAAGGCCCCAGTACCCGGCATGGTCGAATTTCGCCTTCACGAAGTAGCCCACGCGGTCGTCGTCCTGGCCCCCGTGCGTGTGGGATTCGCCGCCGGCGTGGATGTGGTCGGTCTTCGCGCCGACGCCGGGGGCGCTCTGGATGGCATCCGCGCTGAAAACGGGCTTCGGCTTTGATTGATCGCGCAGGTCGTAGAACGTTGCGCGTGCGGTGGCGCCGCCCTGGGGTTGGTCGTTCTTATCGGTGATGCCAAAGACGAAGTTGTTTTCGCCGATAAACCAGTCCGACCCTGCGACGACCGCGTTTACAACCCCCACCTGTTCGGCCGGGACGTTCTTCGCCGGGTCGCTGCTCCGGGGGAACGAGGTGGGCTTGCCGGAGGCGGAGTTTCCGTCGCCGCAGGCAACGAGCAAGACACTGGCGAAAGCGGCGATCGTAATCAGCAGACGTCGGGTCATTGTTCACCAATGTTCGCCAGGCACTCGTGGCGCCGGAGACCGGAACTTAGCTTAGCCGGTGCCTGGAGAACGGTCGGCCTGCGCGGACCGAACAGAACCGAACTCTTAACGTTCGCGCCCAGGATGCGTTTGTCCGGGGCGAGCATTGGCGGTGCGAAATCGGCAGAGCCGCGCTTACTGGCCCTTCCGGGAAGGACGGCTCGGACATTCGCAGCCTGGGCGGCGCGGGCTCACGCCCGCCTGTAATCGATAACCTCAATCATTGCGGGCAGCGGGTTGACTTGGAGCACCCGCGCATCCTGCTGTCTAATGGTGCGGCGTGGCCGGGGTTCGGCCGGAGGGGTTCGTGGATAACTTCCTGCACATCCTGTTCATCTGGATGCACATTCTCGGCGTCGCCCTGCTGGTGGGGCCGCAATTCTTTCTCGCCTATGCCTGGATACCGGCATCGCGCGGTATCGAAGACATGCAGGTCCGGATAAAGGCCATGCGCACCATCACGCGGCGCTTCGGATACATCGGGGGCGTGGGTCTCGTGCTCCTGGTGGCGGCCGGGAGCTAC
>JANPDX010000149.1:0-1779 GCA_031431695.1 Dehalococcoidia bacterium | reverse complement strand
TCCTTGCGAAGGTCCGTCTTCAGCACTTTGCCCATCGCGTTGCGCGGCAGTTCGCCGACGATTGCGATGTACTGCGGCGCCTTGAACGAGGCCAACTGGGCCTTGGCATAGGCATTCATCTCTTCCGCGGTGATGGTCTTGCCCGCCTTCGGGACGATGACCGCCTTAACGACTTCGCCCCACTCAACGTCGGGCACGCCGATGACAGCGGCTTCTTCCACCGAAGGGTGCGCCTCCAGGACGTTCTCGATTTCGCCGGGAGAGATGTTCTCGCCGCCGCGAATGATGATGTCTTTCTTGCGGCCCGTGATGAACAGGTAGCCGCCCTCATCGACCTTGCCGACGTCGCCGGTGTGGAGCCAGTTGTCGATGATCGCCGTACTGGTCGCATCTTCCTGCTTGTAGTAGCCCTTCATCACACGATCCGAACGAACGCAGATTTCGCCTTCGGTGCCCGGAGGAAGCAATCGGTTTCGCTCGTCCATGATGCCCAGTTCGACGTCAGGCATCGGTTTGCCGACCGAACGAAGGCGCTGTTCCTTCAGTTCCAGGTCCGTGCTGAGGTCATGGTCTTCCGGCCCAAGGAACGTCAACGTTGCGGTGGATTCGGTCTGGCCGTAGGCATTGATGAGCCCGATTCCCTTGGGCGAGAACACGTCGCAAGCGCGCCGGACGACTTCGTAGGGCATCGGCGCGGCGCCGTAGGTAATCTGGCGCATGGTTGAAAGGTCGTACGATTCGAAGTCCGGCACTTCCATGATGCGCTTGAGCATCGTCGGGACCACGAAGGCATGGGTGCCGTGCTCGTCCTGGGCGGCCTTGAGCCAGAGCTCAGGCGTGAAATGCGGCAGGATGACGAGGGTCCGCCCGCACCAGATTGCCAGCATCATCGCGGTGGCCCCGGCCACATGGAAGAACGGCGCGGACACAAGCAGTTTCTCGTGCAGTTCGGGGTCGGCCGGCTGCTGGTTGGTCACATAGGCAGTCATATCCAGGTAGGTCAGCTGGACGCCCTTCGGCAACGCGGTTGTCCCGGAGGTGAAGATGATAATGGTCGCGTCTTTGTCGTCGACTTCCGTCCAGATCTCGTCTTCGGCCGCGCTCGCTACAATCTCGTCGTAGGCAAGGAAGCCGGCCTGCGGGTGGCCATAGGAAACGAAGTGCTTCACCGTCGATAGTGAAGGCCGAATGCGACTGACCAGGTCCAGGTAACGCTCCGAAACGAAGACAGCCTGGCACTCGGAGACGTTAAGCATGTGGGCCAGCTCTTCGTCCTTGGATCGGTAGTTCAGCGGCACGAACGTCACGCCCAGCATCGCGCAGGCGTAGTACGTGATGACGAAGTCGGCGCTGTTCACGGCCATCGTGGCGACCTTTTGGCCCTGCTCGATACCGAGGCTTTGCATTGCGTTGGCCAGCCGTACCACGGTTGGGTACATCTGTTCGAAGGTGACGCGCTTGTTTGTGCCGCCTACCTCGACGAGCGCTTCACGGTCAGGGACGACGGCGGACGAGATCTGAAGGAACTCGATGGTGTTCATTGATTCTCCGGAAAGTGGCTATGGCAGTGCCGCCGGATTCTACCGGATGCATAACGCTCGGGCGAACCGACCGGGCTCCTGGCGTGAACCGTTGGGCCTGGATCGAGGCGGCGCTCGCGGCTGGCGAGACCGTGCCAGAGCCGGCAGCGGTCCGGCTTACCGCCTGATTTTCGTCGCGACTGGCTAAACTGATTCCGTGACTATCGCCGTGCTTCGTGTCCGTCTCCGTTTGCCCTCT
>JANPDX010000148.1:0-3080 GCA_031431695.1 Dehalococcoidia bacterium | reverse complement strand
GTCCGTAGGCTCGCATGTCGAACATTCTACATACGGCCGCAATAACTGGGCGCTCCGGCTGAGATGAGCAGCGTTCCCGCTCTCCCAGACCTGGGAGCGAGGGCGTGGGAGAGAGGGACTGCGTAAACTCCCAGCGATGGCCGCAATCCTTTTTGGTCTTGGCGCGGCGCTCGCCTGGGGGACCTCGGACTTCCTTGGCGGGCGGTTCACCACGAGGTACCCCGTCCTGACCGTTGGGCTGGTCTCGCAGGCCACGGGCTTCGTCCTTATTGCATTGGTCGCGCTCTTCATCCGGCCCGAGATTCAGGCAGAGCCGTTGATGTGGGGCGTTGCCGCCGGACTGTTCACAAGTTTCGGCGGCATGGCGCTTTACCAGGGCCTGGCAACAGGCGATTCAGCGGTGGTTGCGCCGCTTTCGGCCTGCGGCGCCATCGTGCCCGTCGCCTTCGCGTTCGCTTCTGGCGAGGCCCCCTCCGGCATTCAGACCGGTGGCATTGGGCTCGCTTTCGTTGGCGTCATTGTCTGTTCCGTGCCCCGGGAAGGCGTGCATTTTGCTTCAAGCCACCACCTGCGACCGATGGCGTACGGCCTTGGCGCAGCGATTGGCTTCGGACTGTTCTTCGTTTTCGTCGATCAGGGAGCATCGACCGACGACGGCTCGGTGGTGGTCCTGCTCGCGGCGAGGTTCGCGGGTATGGTGCTGGCCGGGACCGCGGCGCTGGCCTTTGGCGCGGCAAGGTGGCCGGGAGGGGACCTCCCGAAACTGGCCGCTACCGGGGCTATCGAAATCAGTGCGAACGGGCTCTTCGCGCTGGCCACGAACCGGGGAAACGTCGCCGTCGCGTCGGTGCTCGCGGCGCTCTATCCACTCCAGACGCTGATACTCTCTCGCTTTTTCACTGACGAGCGATTCACCCGTATCCGAGTAGCCGGGGCGGGAATGGCCCTGGCGGGCGTGGCAGCGATCGCGGCGGGCTGACCGTCTGTCGCAGGCAATCGACAATGCGCCTCATCAAGGCCAGAATCTCCCTTCTCGGAGGGAACAATGCCCAAGATCGAAACCGTCCTCGGCCCTGTGGATTCGAACCAGCTCGGCGCGACGCTGAGCCACGAACATGTCCTCGTGGGCATGGGAGAAGACAACCACCACTACCCATGGCGGTTCGATTGGCCGGCGACTCGAGCTAACGCAATTCGGGAACTCAGCGAAGCGAAACAGGGTGGTATCGATTCCATCATCGACCTCACCACGCCCGATCTCGGTCGGGACGTCGCCTTCGTCCGCGACGTTTCCGAGGCATCGGGCATGAACGTCATTGCGGCGACCGGCATCTGGCGTGACGTGCCGCGGTCATTCTGGACGCGCGACCTGGACGAAATCGCCGACATCTTTGTCCGCGAAATCGAGGTTGGCATCGGTGATTCGGGGATCAAGGCGGGCTGCATCAAGGTCGCCAACGACATGGGCGGAGTCTCTCCCGAAGGCGAGCGTGTCCTGCGTGGCGCCGCCCGGGCCTGCAAACGAACCGGTTGCCCGATTTCGACCCACCAATGGGCGCCCGAAGAAGTGGGCCGCCGGCAGGTGGAGGTGTTCCTCGAAGAGGGCGCCCCGATGGATCGCATCGCCATTGGCCACAGCGGCGATACCACCGATGTGAACTACCTCGAAGAACTGTTGAAGGCTGGTGTGTATCTCTCGATGGACCGCTACCCCGGAGCCCCGGGCCGCCCGAACTGGGAGCAGCGGAATACCACCCTCAAAGCACTGATCGACTGCGGATGGGCCCATCGGCTGATGCTCGGACACGACTACGCTCCCGCCCCGGTGCTCATCGGACAAGAGGCCCCGGCGCCTTCAGGGCCGACGCGGTACCTGTTCGTCAGCACGGTCGCGGTGCCGGCACTGCTCGCCCAGGGCGTCCCGCAGGCAACAATCGACATGATGATGCGAGACGTGCCGAAGTGGTTCCTCACAGGCGAAGGGCGGCAAGGATAGGGATCTACACCTTCATCCCGATGTTGAAGGCCGCTTCATATCCGCCGCTGCTTTTGGTTGGCGCGAGCGTGAGTTGCGCGCCGCTGCCGCGGAAGATGCTGTCGTTCGCATTCATCGTGGTCCGCCGCCCGCGGCTCGAATACGGCGCCTGCGCGAAGACCTCGTCGTTCAGTGCCTCTTCGAAGAACCACTGGGAATTCACGACGTACGACTTGGCGTCCTTGTTCAACCGGACCTTGAAGTGGATGTGCGCTGTGCGTCCCTGGTACCACCCCGGATAGACCGTCGTGAACTTCGCCTGTCCGGCTTGATCGGTGACCTGCGAGCCGCGCAGAAAGTCCTCTGTGTTTCCCGTCACATCGGAATACACCCCGGCCGCGTCGCACTGCCACACATCTACCAGTGCACCGGTCAGCGGAATGCACTGCGAATTGCTCGCCTGGAACACGCCAAGGTTCAGCACAAGCGGCACACCCGCCGAGACCTTCTTCGAAACACTGTCGGCGCGAATGTCAGAGCGGTTGAGCTTTTCCTCGACGAAAAAGGGGCCTTCGGTGAGCTCGGGCGTGACGACGCAGTTTACGACCGGTGCTGGCGTCGCCGGCGCGGCCACGGTCGTTGCTGAACTCGCGGCGGAGGTTGCCCGTGCGGTCGCCGCCGAAGTCGCCCCGTTCGAAGCGGTGGTTGTCGTGGCCTCGGCCGGGGCAGTCGCCTTCGAGCCGCTGGAATCGCCACCGGTACACGCGGCCACCACGACCGCTGCGCCAGCGGCCCCGAACAGGGAGAGCATCTCCCTGCGTGAGAGGATTCGGCCTACGGGAAGGTCGTCGTTGTCCATGGTTGTCATTCCCCTGTGGCACGTTGCCCTGCAACTAAACATATCCGCCCGCACTGAAAATGTGCTTGGAGTGGCGCCGAAGAGCAACGGCAGAGGTAAACAGCCGTTTCCCGTGCCCGGCGGGTACCAGGGGCCAAGTATTTCCAGAACGACGCCCGGCGCGAACCAGTCCTCGAAACGCCCCGCTTCCTCTTAGCCCGGCGCCACGATCTCCGGGTAGTACTTCGTATCGCCGAGCGCTTCGAC
>JANPDX010000147.1:0-8440 GCA_031431695.1 Dehalococcoidia bacterium | reverse complement strand
CGCGTTGAGCGGCTCAATCCGCGCCCTCGCCACGGACCCTGTCGGGCCGGAGAAGACTCAGTCAGAGGCATCGGTGGAACAGCAGTTCCGCCGGAATAGAGCAATCGGCGAACCAGATCTGGTCCACTCCTGATGGTCGCCCGCCCTTGAAGAGCCTTGACACGAGTTCGCAAAAGAAGCCTGGGTTCATCAGTTGTAGGTCCTCCGACTCCACCGGCAGAATCGTCGTTTTCCCGCCGTCGGAGTATCGTCGTACTTTGGAAGCCTTGCCATCGAGAAGCGCGCGAACCTGATCATCATCCGGCTGAAATTCCAGGTCGCTGCCGGGCCACCAAAACACGAGCTGTGGCTTCCAAGGGCTGCCCCGCTTGTCAACTTTCACGAGGAAAGGCAGGCCGGGAATCTGAATTTCACTATGGCGTCCATCGGGCAATAGGGCGCTTTCGGTCCGCACCCACGCCTTGACACTCTCGCGCGCTTCAGACCAATTCTGCCCGACTTGAATTGCCGAGACATGGATACTAATCACCAGCCTGAACTGCATCGCCGGTGAGAGTTCGGCCTCGAGGCCCTCAGTTACTCGCCGGGACTGAGCAGTCCGTTTCCGCTGATTTGGGAAGGAATCCAGACTTGTGAGCTCAATGGCGAACCGCCCGCCGCCAGCCAATGCGTCAATGTCCTTCGTTTTCCGGTTGACTTCGTCAGGCCAACAGTCGATGCCCACGCCCAGCTCGGTTTCGGCGAACGTTTTAATTACTGTCTTCTCATGCTGCGAGATGGCCACGGCCGTTTCAGGATACATCGGCCAACCGGGCTTTCGACCGCATTCCGGCCAGCATCGCGGGCAAGCTCAGAGGCTAACCACCAGCGGTGCTATGCTGGAAAAGGTTCGCGAAGGCGAACCGTCTTCATTCTCCATGGAAACTGCAATCCTCTCGCAACTTCAGCGCATCCGTGACCACTACAACGGGCTCACGCAAGAGATGGCGCGCCCCGACGTCGCCGCCGATTTCGAGCAGTCGACCAAGTTGGCGCGCGAACGCTCCGAGATCGAGGATGTCGTTCAACTCTTCGATGAGTACGAGTCAGCTCGGAAATCCGCGGACGACGCGCAGGCGATGCTCGCCGAGTCCGATCCGGAAATGAAGGAACTGGCGGCAGCGGAGCTTTCGGAAGCAACCGCAACCTTGAGCGAACTGACGGCGAAGATCCGCCGAGGGTTGCTGCCCAGGGACCCGCGCGACTCCCGCAACGTCATCATGGAAATTCGCGCTGGCGCTGGCGGCGAAGAAGCGGCGCTGTTCGGCTTCGAGTTGTACCGCGCCTACGCGCGCTACGCCGAACGCAAACGCTGGCACACCGAGATTCTCAGCGCATCGGAATCCGAGAAGGGTGGCTTCAAGGAAGTTGTCTTCGAGATCCGCGGAGACGGCGCTTACTCCCGCCTGAAGTACGAAAGCGGCGTACATCGGGTCCAACGTGTCCCCGAAACTGAATCGCAGGGCCGCATCCACACATCGACGGCCACCGTGGCCGTACTTCCAGAAGCAGAAGAAGTGGACATCGCAATCGAGGAGAAGGACTACCGCGTGGATATCTTCCATGCCTCGGGCGCTGGCGGCCAGAACGTGAACAAGGTAGCGACCGCGGTGCGGCTTATTCATATCCCAACGGGACTCGTTGTCGTGTGCCAGGACGAACGTTCGCAACTCAAGAACCGAATAAAGGCAATGACGGTCCTCCGGTCGCGCCTCTTCGATATGGAACAGAGCAAGGCCGACGCCGAAATGAGCGCGGCCCGCAAAATCCAGGTTGGCAGCGGTGACCGGAGCGAGAAGATCCGGACCTACAACTTTCCCCAGGACCGGATCACCGACCATCGCATAGGCCTGACCGTCCACAACATCCCGGACCGCCTGGATGGCAACCTCGATGACATCATTGACGCAGTCGCGACGGCTGACGAGGCCGATCGCCTTGAAGGCCTGGTGTGAAGGCCCGAGAAGCAGCCGGCGAGGCGGCGGAGCGCCTGGCGAACGCCGGAGTGAGTGACGCAAGATTCGAAGCGGAACTCCTCGCACGCGAGGCGGGCGGCATCTCCCGAGCGCAATACTTCGCCGGCTCGACGCTCGAAGGGCCAGCTGCCCGCACGTTCGAGGCGTTCGTTGAGCGGCGGATGGTGCGCGAACCGGCCCCGTACATCACGGGCCACCGGGAGTTCTACGGCCGGGAGTTCGCCGTGGGCCCGGGAGTCCTCGTACCGCGCCCGGAGACTGAACTGCTGGTCGAGTTGGCGCTACGGGAAATCGACCGTGATCCCTCGACGGTCGTCGCGGAGGCCGGGACAGGGAGCGGCGCCGTGGCCGTTTCGGTGGCAGCCGAGCGCCCCACCGCGACCATCCTTGCGAGCGAAATCAGCACTGGTGCGATGGCCTTCGCGGCCAGGAACGCGCGGATGCACGCTCCGCATCTCAGGCTGCTTATCGGCGACCTCCTGGGGCCAGTTCGTGCGTCCGATGTTGTCCTCGCGAACCTACCCTACATCCCGACGTGGGAAATCGACGCTCTGGAACCCGAGGTGAGCAAGTGGGAACCCAGGGTGGCGCTCGACGGCGGCCCTGACGGCTTTGCGCTCATTCGGAGGCTCATCGATGACTGTGCCACCCGCATTCGACCACGATTGTTGGCATTGGAAGTGGGGTATGGCCAGGCTGAAGCAGTCGGGGCGATTGTGCGTGCGGCCGGGGCCGAACCCTGGTTCGTCAGAGACCTCTCGGGCATCGACCGGATTGTTTGCGGCCGATGGCGGTAAGACTGATCGCCCTCGATATCGATGGGACCGTGATCCCTCCGGCGCACTACGGCCATGACCACGTCCCCACGGAACGCCTCACCGCTGCCGTCCGCGGATGCATCGACGCCGGCATTCACGTCGTTCTCGCTTCCGGCAGGATGTTTCCGGGCACGCAGCAGATCGCCCGTCACTTCGGGTTAGCGGGGCCGGTTATCTGCCAGCAGGGCTGCTCAGTCCACCTGATCGACGGGACCATGACGCACGAGTTTCCAATCGACCGTGCGATAGCCCTGGAAGTTGTATCGTTCGCCCGTGAAATCAACCGAGCCTACGAGTGGTTCAACCCGCTCCGCTACATCGTCTCCGAACGATCGAGGGCGACCGAACAGTACCGAATCGTCTCCGGAATCGAGCCCGAGTACCGATCCGATCCGGAATGTTCGGGGGTGGAGCCTACCGGAGTCGGCATCATCTCGTCGCCAGCCGAAGCGAGCGAAATCCATCGGGAACTTGTGCGCAGGCACGGTGACGTCCTTCACGTTCTCGACTTTCCGGAAGTCACCGTGGCGGTGTCCCTCACCGCGAACAAAGGCCATGCCCTTTCGCTCGTGTGTGACGACCTCGGGGTTGATAGACAGGATGTGGTAGCGATCGGCGATAGCGTCAACGACGCGTCGATGCTCGCGTGGGCAGGCCACGGCCTTGCCATGGCGCATTCCGACGCCTATGCGATGGATGCGTCAGACGACGTGATGCCGGACCGTGAACACGCGCTGGCCGAATATCTGGAGCGGTTGGCTGCTGGCGCCGAGCTTGCGCCTCGGAGCGCGTTTCGTCGCTGACTGGTCCGTCGACAACCGGCGAACATGGGTGCTCGGTTGCTCGCCAATCTCGGACAGCCAGCCAGCTTGACCGCATCGCGCTCGCAAACGCCGAAGGCTACGGGCAGACGCGGGACGCCGCGGGTTAACTGGGATCGATCCGGTGCCAGACGCGCATCAGAACAAGTCCAATGCCAAGCAGGATTGCCATCACCACGCCGAGCGGGAAGATCGTGTGGCTCCAGTCGATACCGGCGCTTTCGCTCTCGGTCGCGGCGGGGACGGCATACTGCCCGGTGAGCGAGCGGATAGCGGCCACGACCTCTGCTTCCGTTCGCACCTGGTCACCCATCGTGGCGTGACCGTCTCGAAGGATAAACGCCTGGTTTGGGAGCGGCGTCGTGGGGTTCGTGGCATCGAAAATGTAGATCAATGCCCGATCGCCGGTTGCGAGCGGAGCCCGCCCGCACTGGTCCTCGATCGGGCTCCGCGCAAAGAATATGTCGTCCGCCGAGGCCGGACCTTTGAGGAACACTTCCGGGTGAACGCGAGCGCCAGAGGAGTCAAGCATCTCGACCCGGCCTATGAGAATCAGTTCGGCATCTGGGACAAAATCAGCGGGTGATTGAGGCTGAACCAGCGAACATGCGTGAGCCGTCGGAACGTAAACAGCGGCCCCCGGAAGGAGGGCCGCTGTCAGAAGCGCTACGAGAGCGACCAACTTAGTCTTTCGACTGAGCAAACTGGTAGATTTTCCCTTCGGTCTTGATGGCCGGGGCAACGACCATTTCAGCCTGCTGGAACTCGCGGATGGTGTGCGCGCCGCACATGCCCATCGCGGTCTTGAGCGCGCCGACGAGGTTTTCGGTGCCGTCGGTGCGGCTCGTGGGCCCGAACAGCGCCTTCTGGATTGTCGTGTTCACGCCGACCGCAACGCGCGTGCCACGCGGCAGGTTCGCGTGCGGGGTGGCCATACCCCAGTGGTAGCCGCGGCCGGGTGCTTCGACGGTTGCGGCGAAGGGCGAACCCATCATGATCCCGTCAGCGCCACTTGCGAAACACTTGCAGACGTCGCCGCCCGTACGAATGCCGCCGTCCGTGATGATCGGCACGTAGCGGCCACTCTCCTTGAAATAGAAGTCACGGGCCGCCGCGCAATCGATCGTAGCGGTTACCTGGGGGACGCCCATACCGAGCACTTCGCGGCTGGTGCAGGCGGCGCCCGGACCGACGCCTACGAGAACGGCGGTGACGCCGGTCCTCATGATTTCGAGGGTCGCGGTAAATCCGACGGTGTTGCCCACGACGACCGGGATGAAAATGTCCTTGAAGAGCTTCTCGAACTGGAGGCCCTCCGCGCTGTTGGACTCGTGGCGGGCCGTGGTAACGGTACTCTGAACGACGAGGATGTCGGCGCCAGAATCCTGGAGGAGCGCCGCGTACTTTTTTGTGTTCATCGGCGTCAACGAGACAGCGGCAACGGCCCCGCCCGCCTTTATTTCGCTAATGCGCTTGGCGATGTATTCCTCGCGAATTGGCTGGGCATAGGCTATCTGGAGAAGCCTGGTGGCCTCATCCCGGCTGGCCGATGCCACCTCTTCGAGGATGCTTGTCGGGTCGTCGTACTTCGTCCAAACGCCTTCGAGGTTGAGGACGGCCAGTCCTCCAGCCTTGTGCATCGCGATGGCAAAGTTCGGGTCAACCACCGCATCCATGGCCGAAGCGAGAAACGGGATGGCAAAATGGTGGTGGCCGATATCGAGGCCGAGTTCGGCAAGTTCCGGGTTAATGGTTACGTTACCCGGGACGATGGCTACTTCATCGAAGCCATAGGCACGCCGGAGTTGCTTGAACTTGGGCGCGGCGATGTCATTCTCGGCAAACGGCGCAAGGCCGCTCTCCGGCTGGTCGGAGGTGGCGGAGGAATAATTGACAGCAGTACTCAAGTCAGGGCAATCCCGGGAGTGGAGTTCCACCGAGTTTAGGAAAGAGATCACCGGCGGGTCAACACAAAAACGTGTCAATCATTCGGTTATGTGCAATGCCGATTATGGATTGCTTCAATGACCGGCCTCCTGGGGGCCGGCCTTTACGTTGTCGCGACGCCCATCGGTAACCTGGAGGACTTCTCAGCGCGTGCCCAAAGGGTGCTCCGCGAAGCGTCCGTCGTGGCCGCCGAAGACACTCGCACCAGCAAGATTCTTCTCGTTCGGGCGGAAAGCAGTGCTCGCATGGTCAGTCTCACCGAACACAACGTAGAAGCCCGGATTCCCTCGCTTATCGAATCTGCGGGGACCGCTGTGGTAGCCCTGGTGTCGGATGCCGGAACTCCGGTTATCGCCGATCCGGGAGCCAGGCTGGTTGCGGCAGCGCACGCGGCCGGGGTCACCGTCGTGCCAATTCCAGGCCCATCGGCGCTCACTGCGGCAGTTTCGGCGGCCGGATTCCAGGGTTCGGACGTGCTGTTCGTTGGCTTCTTGCCGAAATCAAGGGGCGAACGGCTCGCCCGGCTCAGCGCCGCCGCTGCCAGCGCCACCGTCTTTGTCTTCTTCGAAAGTCCAGGACGACTCGGAAAAACTCTGGCCGAACTTTCACAAACGCTTTCCGATCCGAAGGTCACAGTTTGCCGTGAGTTGACAAAACTCCACGAGGAGGTGGTCAGCGGCCGTGCCTCAGAGTTAGCAGCACGATTCGCCTCAACACGCGGGGAATGCACCGTCGTCGTGGAATCGCCTCCCCAGGAAAGGCCACGGATCGCGTCACTTACGGCGGAGGTGCTGGCTGCCGCGATGAAACGCGCCGGAGCGCGCCAGGCGGCCGCCGCCGGTGAAGTCGCGCGATTGACGGGCACCGCGCGTGACACGATTTACGCCCTCTGGGACTCGCTCTAACGGCCCGAGAGTAGGGCCTGTGATAGACTCAAAACTAACCTTTTACCCGGGTGCCTTCGTGTCCGAACGGATTCTTGTCTGCGTGGCGTGGCCCTACGCGAACTACTTGCTGCACGTCGGACAGGCCGCTGGCGCGTACCTCCCCGCGGACATTTTCGCGCGCTACCACCGCATGAAGGGCAACGAAGTCCTGATGGTTTCAGGTTCGGACTGCCATGGAACGCCGATCACCGTCGCCGCGGACAAAGAAAACGTAGAACCCCGCGTCATTGTCGATCGTTACCACGCGAAAATCCTTGAGGTCTGGGAGCGCTTTGGCATTTCGTTCAACCTCTACACCTCCACGCTCACGGAAAACCACCACGCGGTGACGCAGGACTTTTTCCTGAAACTGAAGGAAAACGACCTGCTTTATCCGCGCACCGAGGAATACCTGTTCGACCCTGTGGCCGAACGGTTCCTGCCCGATCGCTACGTCGAGGGGACGTGCCCGAACTGCGGCTACCTCGAAGCGCGGGGCGACCAGTGCGACAACTGCGGCAAGACACTGGATGCAGTCGAACTGTTGGACCCAAAAAGCAAGATCTCCGGTGCAACACCCGTGCTTAAGCCCTCGGAACACTATTTCCTGCGCCAATCGGCGATGCAGGGCAGGCTCAAGGAATGGGTGTCCGCGCAAACACACTGGAGGCGCAATGTCCTCAACTTCACGCTCGGAATGCTGAACGAGGGGCTCCGGGACCGGGCAATCACACGCGACATGTCTTGGGGCGTGCCCGTCCCGGTCGAAGGTTACGAAGGCAAACGCATCTACGTTTGGTTCGACGCGGTTATCGGCTATCTCTCAGCGAGCAAGGAATGGGCCCAGCGAAAAGGCGAACCCGATGCGTGGCGCCCGTTCTGGGAAGACCCTGACGTCCGTTCGTTCTATTTCATCGGCAAGGACAACATCCCGTTTCACACCGTGACGTGGCCGATGATGCTCATGGGCTACGGCGGCCTGAACGTGCCATACGACGTGCCAGCGAACCAATACGTTAACTTCTCCGCGGGCCAGAAACAGAGCAAATCCAAAGGCACTGGCACCTGGATGCTCGATCTCCTCGATGCCTATGCTCCCGATGTTGTGCGCTTCTACCTGACGACGGTTCTCCCGGAAACCACGGACACCGAGTTCCGGGAGGAAGACCTCATCCGTGCGAACAACGACGTCCTCATCGCCACCTGGGGCAACCTGGCGAATCGGGTCATTTCGATGATTCACCGCAATTTCGACGGGCTGGTCCCTGCTTCTGGCAATCTCGCCCCGGAATCAGCCGCGCTTATCGGGGAGGCGAAAGCTGCCTTCCTCGGCGCGGGGACCGAATTCGAAGCGTGCCACTTCCGCGCGGGCCTGCAGGAGTCGCTCCGGCTTGCGCAGGCCGCCAACAAGTACCTCGACGAACGGGCACCATGGAAAGCCGTGAAGACTGACCTGGGCCACGCCGCTGAGACGCTCGCGACAGCGCTAAATGTGATCAATTCGCTGAAGGCCTTGCTCTATCCCGTTCTGCCATTTTCAACCGCTCAACTCCACAGCGACCTCGGCCTGCCGGGCGACATTCCGGGCCATGGCTGGGAGTATCACGAAGTGCCCGCCGGGACGAGGCTTGCCCCGGCGCGGCCCCTCTACGCAAAGATTGAGACCGAACCAGCCGGGGCGATCGCATGACCGGAGCGTTTGATACCCACAGCCACATCCAGGACCCGCAGCTAGTCGCCGACGTTGATGGCGTACTGGAGCGGGCCCAGCGGGCGGGAGTAACCGGCATCGCCCTCTGCGGATATGACGCGGCATCGAACCAGCTTGCACTTGAGCTTTCGGCACGCTCGCCCGTGCTCTTTCCAACCGTTGGCTTCCACCCCCACGAAGCAGACAGTGTCACGGCGGGAAT
>JANPDX010000146.1:0-4025 GCA_031431695.1 Dehalococcoidia bacterium | reverse complement strand
TTCCTCCTGCAGCAGTTCGGCGTAGCCGATGATCGCGTTCAGCGGCGTCCGCAGTTCGTGCGACATGTTCGCCAGGAATTCGGACTTGTGCCGCGAAGCCTCCTCGACCTGCCGCGTCTTCTCCTCGATTTCCGCGAACAGCCGCGCGTTCTGGATGGCGATTGCCGCCTGGTCCGCGAACGACTGCACGAGCGCGATCTGCGCATCGGTGAATGGCTCGATGCGGTTGATCCGGAGGAGGACGAGGCAGCCGATCGGCTCCTCGTCGCGAAGGATCGGCACGGCCAGTAACGTAAGCGGACCATCGGGCAAAGTCGCGAAGAGCGGAAACTCCGCCGAAATCTCGTCGCGAGTGCCCGAAACCTGGATAATCCGGCGTTGGAGCACGGCACTGTCACCCGGCCAGCCGGGATCCAGTTCCCTGTTGTCCCACTCGGCCCGAAGGGTCGCGTTTTCCGCTGCGAGGCCGATGATTTGCGATCCTTCGACTCTATAAACGTGCCCCCCGTCGGCCCCGGCGAGATCCGTAGCCTTGCCGACGATCGCCTGAAGCACATCCGGCAGTTGCGCCGAAAAGTTGCTCACGATGCGCAGGATCTCCGCCGACGCGGACAACTCCTCGGTCTTGGCCTGCAGCTCGTTGAACAGCCGCGCGTTTTCGATGGCGATCACGGCCTGGTCTACAAACGTCTCGACGAGGGCGATTTGTTGCGGAGTGAAGGGCTCGACTCGCTGCCGCGTCATTACGAAAGACCCGATCGCGGTGTCGCCACGGCTGAGCGGCACCGCCAGAGTCGTCCGGTGGCCGATCAACGCCTGCGCCTCGCGGGCGTCAGGATACTCGGTCTCGATCTCGGCGAGTAGGTCCGCAACATGGACCGTCCGGCGTTCGATGACGGACCTGCCGGTTACGCTGCCCCGGCCCACCACCGGGACAATACCCGGAACGTCGCCGGTCAGAGGCCGAATAGTTTCGCCTTCGACTACGTTGAAGGCGGCACCGTCCGCGTTGCAGAGAATTCGCGCGCTCTCGACGATTCGGTCGAGGACCGGCTGCGCGTCGGTGGCAGATGCTGCAATGATTCCGAGCACCTCGGCCATCGCGGTTTGCTGGTCCAGGGCCTCGCTCACCTCGCGGTTGCGTTCCTCGAGTTGCTCGATCAGGCGGGAGTTGTGAATCGCGATCCCGGCCTGGTCGGCGAAGGTCCGGAAGAGCGCCTTCTCCCGGCCTGTGAACGTCCGCTCCACTCCGACGGTGTGTGCGACGAGCACTCCGACCACTTCTTCACCACGGAGGATGGGCGCCGCTATCGCACTCGATACGCCGACCCGCCGAAAGAGCGCCTGAGCTTCGTCATTCAATTCGCCGAGGTGGCTGTCGGAGTCTCTCACGGTCGCCTCGATGAGGCTTCGGCTCTCGACAACCTGCCAGCCGATGTGCGGTTCCGAACGCGGAAAGCTGAACCCCGCCCACCGTCCGACAATCTCTGCGTCACGTGATGACTCGGCGGACAGGAAGAGCGAGTCATCACGCACCTCCAGCACCGCGGTGTGGACATCCAGCAGGCGTTCGGCGGAGTCGACGACGGCTTGGTAGATGGCGGCGAGGTCGAACGCAGAACGCCCGATCGCCTCCAGTACACCAGCTACCGCCGTCTGTTGTTCCAGCGCCTCCGTCACTTCGCGATTCCGCTCCTGCAACTCGCTAAACAACCGCGCGTTCTCGATCGCGATGACTGCCTGGTCGGCGAAGGTCTGGGCGAGCGCAACCTGGCGTTCGGTGAAGGGTTCAACTCCCAGGCGCATGAAGGCGATGGCGCCGCTCGGCCGGCCTTCGCGGAGGAGCGGGACGGTGAGGCGGTTCGTATCGCCTGGCCGGTCGTCGAGGTTCGCGCCGGGGCCGCTCCAGCCCGGGAACTCGCGGCGGGTGTCTTCTCCGGTGCCTGCGAAAATGAACGGCGCCCGCAACTCCCTGGCCCGAGCTACGGGGCTGTCGACCAGAGGCAGCGGATATTCGCGCAGACCGTCCGGCACCATACCGTCCGTCCTGTTGTGGACATAGACGCGGGTGAGGATGCTGTCCGGCCGCGTCTCGATGTCCACGAAGGCCATAACGATGTCCCCTCCGACAAGGGCAGCGCCGGTCGCGGTGAGCGAACGCATGACGCTCTCGATGTCCGTCGGCGAGCTGGCGATGACTTTCAAGACGTCGGCAGTGCCGGTCTGCTGCTCCAGCGCCTCGCCAACCTCCCGGTTCCGCTCCTGCAGCTCGTTGAACAACCGCGCGTTTTCGATGGCGATGACAGCCTGGTCGGCGAAGGTCTCCACGAGAGCGACTTGTTGAGGCGTGAACGGCTCGACTCGCATCCGCACCATTACGAACGTGCCGATAGCTACCTCGCCGCGAAGGAGGGGCACGGCAAGGGTCGTGCGGTGGCCGAGCAGCGCCTGAGCCTCGCGGGCATCGGGATACTCGGTCTCGATCTCGGCCAAAAGGTCGGCAACATGGATCGTCCGGCGCTCGAGGATGGCGCGGCCCGTGACAGAGCCGCGGCCCGCAACCAGCTCGATGTCCTTGAAGCCGCCGGTCAGATCCCGAATACGTTCGCCTTCAATGACGTTGAAACCGGCGACATCAGCGTCGCAGAGGATCCGAGCGCTCTCGACGATACGCTCAAGCACCGGCTGGGCATCCGTGGCCGAACTCGCGATGATGTTCAGCACCTCACCCATGGCCGTCTGTTGCGCCAGCGCCTCGGTGACCTCCCGGTTTCGCTCCTGCAGCTCGTTGAAGAGGCGAGCGTTCTCAATCGCGATGACGGCCTGCGACGCGAAGGTCTCAAGGAGGGCAATCTCCTTGTCGTTGAACAGGCGGTCGGCGTAGCGGCGGACACAAAGGTGGCCGATGAATTCGGTCGCGGCGCGCATTGGTGTCGCAAGCACGGAGAGGGCGATCTGTGGGGGGTTGAGCACGTCCGGGAAGCGCTCCACCATCTCGGCGATAGGCCCGTGATACTGCACCGTGCGGCGCTCGATGACGCTGACATCCGCCGGACGATGAGGGCTCAGCGGACGGTCCGGTTCATCGAA
Organism: Dehalococcoidia bacterium; assembly: GCA_031431695.1. GTDB lineage: Bacteria > Chloroflexota > Dehalococcoidia > Tepidiformales > Tepidiformaceae > Amarobacter. The sequence goes on along the minus strand of JANPDX010000146.1, from coordinate 935 downwards.
CCAGGTGACATCCTGCCCCTTAATTGCGAGCCGCCTGTGCACGTGGCCTCCCTCGATAAGGGTGGCAAACCCATCGTCTGCCCCACAGAGCGACGCGGCCGCGCGCAGGATAGCCACCAGCACTGTCTCGGCATCAGTTGGCGAGCGGCTGATAATGCTCAATACCTGAGCCAGGGCAATCTGCTGATCGAGAGCTTCGGCGACATCGCGGTTACGCTCGTGGAGTTCAGTGAACAGGCGAGCGCTTTCGATCGCGACGACGGCCTGCTTCGCGAAGTTTTCGACAAGCCGCACCTGGTCGAGCGAGTACGCCTCGGGCGAAGTCCGGCTGACAACGAGCGCACCGAACGCACCGGAGGTGGCAACGAGGGGCGCAACGATGGACGAATTAACCCCGCTCGCCTCCCAGAGGGCCGCCAGGGCCGCATTCTCGTCCCGAATGGCAGCGGGCCCGCCGTGGCGCATTCGGATCGGGCCTTCCGCGACGATCGCGTCCTTCGTATGTGCCGGGGGAATGCTGGGCGAATCCAGGCGCGAGTCGGCGGCAACCTTTCCATGCCTGGCGCGTGCAACCTCCACGCTGTCGCCATCGTGGAATACCCGCAACACGAAGGCATGCTCCGAATCAAGAAGCCGTGAAGCCTTCAGAACTACCTCATCCAGCGCGGCCTGCAAATCCGAAGGCGCTTTGCTGATGACCTCCAGGACCTCCGCGGTGGCGGTCTGCTGCTCCAACGACTGCGCCAGGCCCGCGTTGCTCTCCTGCAGCTCGTTGAACAGCCGCGCGTTTTCGCTGGCGATGACGGCCTGCTTCGCGAACGTCTCGAACAACTGAATCTGAGAGGCCGTATACGGTTCGATTGACTCCCGGCTGACAACCAGCGTCCCGAACGGGCCCGATGCCGTAATCAAGGGAGTTGCGACCGCCGACCCAG
>JANPDX010000145.1:0-3985 GCA_031431695.1 Dehalococcoidia bacterium | reverse complement strand
CTCAGCCGCGGTCGATATTGCTGGCGGCGCAGTCGACAGGCCGGGGCCATGCGGGCAGAATCCGTGCATGCTGCGAGAGTTCACGCCAGAGCTTCGGGAGTTTCTCGAATCCGCGAAATGGCCGGGCGTCCTCTCCACGCTCAGCCCTAAGGGCGCTCCGATTACGTCGGCCGTGTGGTTCGCGATGGATGGTGACGCCATTGTGATCTCCACGCCGGCCGCGCGTCCGAAGGCTCGCAACGCCCGCCTTGATGCCCGCGTTTCCTTCATTGTCGATACGAAAGAGCGACCCTACCGGGGTATTGCCATCGAGGGCGTCGCGGAAGTAATCGAGGACGCCGAAAAGCGTTCGATGCGGACCATTGCCGAACGTTACCTTGGGTCGGACCTGCCACCGGCGATGGAAGAACGGATCGCGTCCACGGACCGGGTGATGCTTCGCATTGTGCCGTCTCGCATCCGTCCCTGGGGCTTCGCGTGACGAAAGCGGTGTTGTTCGACCTCGGCGATACGCTCTTCGGGCTCGGCCCAATGCCAGACGTGACGAGCGGCTATACGGCCTTCCTGCGGGCGGAAGGCGTGGTCGAACCCGAGCTGGGAGCGGCGCGGATTCTCGGAACGCTCCGCGAGCGAATGATGGCGGGATACGGCCGGGGCCAGCTCGAAGAACCATCCATCGCCGAGTTGGTGCTTCCGTTTATCGGAACCGGGGAGCAGGCCGAGCGCCACGCTCGGGAACTCGACCGGTTGTTGGGCAACGCGGATACCTCACGGTGGGACCCAGGCAGTGGCCGCGACCAGACGCTCGATGCAATCCGCGACCGAGGAGTCAAGATCGGTTTCGTTTCGAACACGCTCACCGCTCCGGAGTTGATGAGGGCGAGGCTCGCCGAGTTCGGCCTGCTTTCTTATGCGGAGGTTGCGGTGTTCTCGGTGGAACACAGGGTGCGAAAGCCCAACCCCGCCATCTACCGTGTGGCAATTGAAGCGATGAACGTCGCCGCGGAGGACGTTGTCTTCGTTGGGGATAGGGTGCGGGAGGACGTTCGCGGCCCACAGTCGCTCGGCATGCGGTCGATACTCACCCACGAGTTCCGGCAGGAAGACCCGGCTGATTCGAACCCGCTGGGCGTGGTACGGCACCTGCGCCAAGTACTGGATCTGTTGGCCTAACCCGCCGTGTGATTGGCCCGGCGTTCAACATTGCCAGTGCCTGACGATGTCGTTGTGGCCACGGCAGGCGAGTTCGTAGCTGGACATCTGGACGGCCAGCATGCCGATCGCGAGTACGATCAAGAACAAGGTGGCGAAGGCAAGCCCAAGGCCGCTGAACCACTTTCCCAACAGAAAACCGGCGAGGGTGGCCGTCAGCAGCAGCCCGGCATGGACGTACACATACAGGAGGTCCCGGCGGTTTGCGTCGCCATCACTCTGGACCTTCACGACATCCACCAACTGGTTCATGACGGCGACATAGACCGTGATGAGAAGCGCCAGCGCCACAACCGTTAGCACAGCTTGCAGCGCCGGAGGCTTCGAGTGAAAAGGGCGGGGCTCCACCGCGGGAATCTAGGGGTCAGCACAACCTCACGCAAGGGAACGGCCCCGCTTTTCAGCGGGGCCGGCATGGTTGGTCCGAATTCCAACTTCCCTCAGGAAGTCTTCTCGCGGATCGACGAGATGATCTCGTCAACCGTGGCGACCCGCCAGTTCGCCCACTCGTTGCTCTCTCGCTGCCACTTCATGTAGTTATCGCGGCCCTTTGCGCGCTCGGCGGCGATTTCCTCTTCTGACGGCTCGTGGCCAAGCCGGGCAGCGATGCCGGCCGGGGTCATGTCGCCGATGACGTCGCGAGTGACGTGGATCTGCTCGTTGGCGAGCTTCGGGCGCTCGATGAAATGGCAAATCTCGTTGTGGTCCTTGTCGTAGATCACGAAGACCGGGATGGACTCGAACTCCCCGCCCTTGAGGTATTCGGCGATCATGTCCTTGTTCTGGTCGCGTTCGAAGTAGCGCATTTCGATGCCAGCGGCCTCGGCGATTCGTTGGGCGACGCCGGTCCCGCGGTATACGTCGGGGCACCAGTCTTCGCCGATGACGACCATGTGGTGCGGGCCGTTTGGCAATGCCGCGAGGCCCTTTAGGGTCTTCGTTTGTTCGGCCGAAACGGTCAGGCCGTTGTAGTTGTTTTCGAAAAGATCGCGGTTGCGGATGCCGCTTTCAAGGTATTGCTGGAAGGTCTTTCCCTTCGTGAACCGCTCGAATGTAATGACTGACTGGGTTGCTGATGCCATGGAAACCCCTCCGGGTAAGTTGCAGGTTGCAACAAACAGCCTACAAGGGCCGGGTAGGCGTCACAAGGCTCCACGCTCGGCGGCTTTCGCTTCGTCCCAGAGGCGGTCTAGCGCGGCGAGGTCCAGGTCGCGTAGATCGAGGTCGCGAGCCGTTGCCAGCTTCTCAACGTCGCCGAATCGCCTCCTGAACTTTGTGTTCGCGCCCCTCAGCGATTGCTCGGCATCGAGCCCGAGGTGGTCGGCAATGTTTACCAGTACGAAGAGAATGTCGCCGAACTCGTCGGATCGTTCGGAGGCACCCGCGGCGCGGGCGAACTCGCCAATCTCCTCGCGCAACTTTTCGAGGGGCCCTTCGACGTCCGGCCAATCGAAGCCTACGCGGCGCGCCCGCCCCTGGATTGACTGAGATGCGGCGAGGGCCGGCATCGACTCCGGGACGCCATCAAGTACGGACGCGCGCGGCTTCTCCGCCTTCTTCAGTTGTTCCCAGTTTTGATAGACCTCGTCGGCGGTCGCGGCCGTGCCTTCTCCAAATACGTGCGGGTGCCGCCGGATGAGTTTCCTGGCGATGTGCTCAACCACGTCCGCAAGCACGAACGTCTCATTCCGGGACCCGACTTCCGCGTGCATAAGCACCTGTAGAAGCACGTCGCCAAGTTCTTCCGCGAGGGCCGCCGGGTCCTCACGGTCGATCGCTTCGAGAGCTTCGTACGATTCCTCGAGGAGGTGGGGCCGAAGGGACAGGTGCGTCTGTTCCCTATCCCAGGGACAGCCATCAGGCGCGTGAAGCGTGGCAACGACGTGTACGAGTCCGTCCATCCGCCGCAGGTCTTCGAGCGCGGCGACCGGTGGGACGTAGAGCGTGTCGAGGTATCCGAAGGGGCGATGGTCGAGCTGAGTCAGCGACATGTTCCGGACGGATTCAGCCGGCGTGCCGAGGGCACTGAGGACTGTCACCGGATGTTCAGCCGGCAGCACTTCAAGGAGCTGGAGCTTGAGGGTGGTGACCGTGTCGCGGTCGAAGAGTTGGTGGATGAGGGAGGGCCGCTGGGGGTCGAAGCGAAAGGCTGTCGCGTCGCAGACCTGTATGACGCCGAGGTCGAGGCCCAGGGTGGAAGCCGCGAGATCGACGAAGCTCACGGCCGGATAGACCTTCGCGGCAATCCCTGCGGTGGCTGCCCGTTCGAGTAGCAACGACACGGAACGTTCGGCAAAGAGGGGGTGGCCCGGGACGGCGAAGACGACCGGCCCGGTGACCGCTAACGCCAACACGCGATCCACGACTGCCGAGTAGATGCCGTCGAATGTCGCGCCAGAACTATAGAGGTCGTCGCAGTCGAAGGCCCCGGGAGCAAGCTCCGCGACCGAAGGATGATGCCGGGTACGGAGCAGGATGGGCATGCCGGAAGCAAGGATTTCGCGGGTCTCCACGGTAACGTGGCGAGGGTCGCCGGGCCCCAGGCCGACGATGTGAATGCGAGGTTCTGCCGTCACACTGGCTCCACGGCGCCCGACTCCAGGCTTCGATGGATTGCGACCAGGATCCTGGTGATTTCGAGGCCGTCTTCGAATGGCACGCGCGTGCGGCCCTGGCCGTCGATTGCCCTGACGAACGCCTGAAAGCGCTGAGGCGCCCAGTTGATGGTCGATGGGTAGCGGTGGTGTTCCGCCGAAACGGCAATGTTCTGGAA
>JANPDX010000144.1:0-2244 GCA_031431695.1 Dehalococcoidia bacterium | reverse complement strand
GGCCCGCTCCGCCGACATCTTCGATAGCATCGCCGGCGAAGTCATCCGCATCGGCGGGAGCCACGCCCAGCGCGACGTATTCGAAGAGACCCGCATCGAGGCCCACGTCCGTGCAGGGCACCTCAACGTCGCGCGCCGGATGCTCGAGGCGCGTCTCGATCTCCGCCGAAACGGTCGCGACACGCGCTGGCTGGAGCGCATCAACCGCGACTACGCGACGCCGGCTGCCGGGTGACCGGCGAACCCTCGGAGCCTGGCGCCCGCGCGCTGGTAACGGCCGTTGTCCTCACTTGGAACACGCCTGACCTCGCCATACAAACGATGGTGTCCCTCACCGGTAGCTACGCAGACGGGCTCCGGATGGTGCTCGTCGAAAACGGCTCAGTCGATGACTCGCCGGAAGTTATCCAGAAGTTCCTCGAGGGGTGGGAGTACTCAGCGAGCGTTACCTTCGTCCAGAGCGCCGAGAACCTCGGCTTCGGCGGGGGCGTTAACCTCGGCGCAACCCATGCCCTCGCTGTTGTCCCGCCCCCGGACTACATCTGGCTGCTGAACCCGGACGCTGTGGTTAATCCCGGGACCGTCCGCGAGCTGGTCGCCGTGGCGAGGGAGAGCGGCGCCGGCATTGTGAGTGCAGCAGAGGGTGGGCCCGGGATGGCGGGCCTGGGCCGGTGGCCGCGACCGTTCTACCTGCGCCCGCATGACTTCATGGTCGCCGCGGACCCGGGGATTCAGTGGGTGGTGACGGCCCGTTGCGCAGCGTGGTGTGCCATCGTTGATGCGCGCGCTATCGACAGCCTCATAACCCGGGATGGACACTTCGAGGACGAGGGCCTGTTCCTGGATTGGGACGAGTGGGACCTCTCGTTGAGGGCTGCGGGGCTTGGGTGGAGGTCGGTCGCCGCGCTCAGTGCGATGGCCGAACACGACACCTCCGGCCGCACCTTCGGCAAGTCACCGATGGCCGCGGCACGACAGTACTACCAGTCGCGTAACGCGATCACCGTGACCCGCCGCTTCTTGCCTTGGTGGAGGTTCTGGCCGATCTGGTCCATCCGTATCGTGCGCGATTTCACATGGTTCCTGCGGATGCGGATTCAGGGTGTCCGAATGAACGAACGCGCCTACCTGCTCGGCCTCGTCGATGGAATGCGCGGCAAATCGGGGAAATGGGCGAAGCATCCACCAAGTCCAAAAAGCCAATGACCGTGGCATCCTCGGGGCTTGCTGGTCGCGACAAGCCAATAGCAGCATAAACTGCGGCAACGTTGCCGCGCCGGAGCCTGTGTGACAGAACTGCCTTCTACGCCGAGTGAGCCCGCTCTGGTCACCGCGGTGGTGCTCTCCTGGAATACCGCTGACCTCGCCATTCAAACGATGCTGTCCCTCGCCAGCGGCTACGAACACGGGCTCCGGATGGTGCTTGTGGACAATGGATCGGTCGATGACTCGGTGGAAGTTATCCGGAAGTTCCTGAAGGGGTGGGAACATTCGGCGAGCATTACGTTCGTCTGTAGCCCCGAGAATCTCGGTTTCACCGGTGGGGTGAATCTTGGCACCGACGCCGCCCTGGTCGCGACACCTGCTCCCGACTACATCTGGATGCTGAACCCTGACGCAGAAGTGAATCCCGGAACATTCCAGGAGCTCGTGGCAGTGGCTGAGGAGAGCGGCGCCGAAATAGTCGGTGCTAGTGACAGAATGTCCAACCACCCTCGAAGGGTTGGCTGGCACCGTGCGTTTTGGTGGCCGCCGATGAGGGCCGCGAAATTATCCGTGGGACTGCGGTGGTGGCTGGGTGAAAGCTACCCCGGTTCATGCTCTATCTTCGCGGCCGCGCTCGTCCGCAAGCTCATCGACATGGACGGCCACTTCCAGGACGAATCACTGTTTATGTATTGGGACGAAAGGGAAACGTCCCTCCGAGCGCGAAGCCTGGGAGCGTCGATCGCAATGGCGTGTGACGCGTATCGGGTGCACACCGGAGGTTCTGCTCTTGGGACCTCGCAGATCGCGGCCGCGCGACAGTATTACCTGTCACGGAACTCGATTGTGGTAGCGAAGCGGCACCTTCCATGGTGGCAATTCTGGTGGATGTTACCGTTGCATTTCGCGCGTGACGTTGCGTTTCTCGCCCGGCTGAGGCTACAGGGGCAACATCCCAACGAGCGCGCTTACGTCGTCGGCGCTTTCCACGCGTTTCACGGGAAGATGGGGAAATGGAAGCACCACCCGCCGTCCCCC
>JANPDX010000143.1:0-1599 GCA_031431695.1 Dehalococcoidia bacterium | reverse complement strand
CGCGGCGAACGGGCACGGGTAGGGCTGCCGACAGTGCGGTCCGATCTCGACCTCGGGCAACGGGCCCGCGAGCATGTCGAGCTGGCGTTGGACTTCGCTGGGAACAAGCTCGAGCATCGATTCGACACTGTCGGTGACGTCGATGCGCTGGAACAGGTTCGACAGGTCGGGGTGCATGCAGGCGCGGTCCAGCACCATGACATCGGCCCCGGTGACGTGCAGGCCGGCCGCACGCAGCACATGCACCTGGATCGCGGCGTCGGGCACGTGCTGGGGTTTCAGCTCCGTGCTGGACTTGACCTCGATCACGCGCCAGCCAGCGCGCTCACGCAACAGTACGTCGACCGCGACGAACACGTCGCCCGCGACGAAACAGGCTTCGAAGATAGCACTCGCGCCGTTCTCGATGGCGCGGCGCGTGTCGTCCAGGCGGGCTTCGAACTCGGCGAAGGGCCGGTCGATGAGCACGCCGCCCGGGAAGTAGCTGCACGCCAGTTCGCCGACGCGCGTACCGTTGTCGAACACGGCCTGCTGAGCGGAATCGGGCGTGAGCTCGGGTGAATCCGGCTCATGCGTCTTCCACCACAGCTGCTTATGGCACTGCAGCCCGGCGGTGTAGCGCGACTTCGACAGGCGATGCGGACGGGACATGCGGCGGCTCCCGGGGGCGGGCCCGAGGGGTGTCACAGGAAGCGGGGACCACAGCGTGGCGCAGCATCGTAGTGCCCTCCCGGCGGCGGGGGAAGTTCGTGATTCCCTTCGCACCCCACTCGTGCCTAGACTGCGCCCTGGCACTGCACCCAGCTGGCCGCACCCGGCGCGTGACGTTCCTACTCGTTCCCGCAGGAGGCTGACATGGTTCCCGTCCAGTCGTTGCTGCTGCCCATCGTGGTCTCGGCCGTGGTCGTGTTCGTGGTGAGTTCGGTGATGCACATGGCATTGAAGTACCACGCCGACGACTACCGCGCGCTACCCGACGAAGCCGGCGTGATGGAGGCGCTGCGCAAGTTCAACGTCCCGCCGGGAGACTACGCCGCGCCCAAGCCGGCCAACATGGCCGCGATGAACTCGCCTGAGTTCAAGGACAAGCGCAGCAAGGGTCCGGTGTTCATCGTGACGTTCATGAAGCCCGGTGTCATGAACATGGGCCCGAGCCTCATGAACTGGTTCGTTTACAGTCTCGTGGTGAGTCTCGTCGCGGGTTACGTCGCCGGCTTGGCGCTCGGACCGGGCGCGCCGTACATGAAGGTGTTCCGCTTCGTGAGCACCGTGGCGTTCGCGGGCTATTCACTGGCGCTCTGGCAGGACGCGATCTGGATGGGCAAGTCGGCGGGGACGGTGTTCCGCAACAGCATCGATGGGCTGGTGTATGCGCTGTTCACGGCGGGCACGTTCGGTTGGCTGTGGCCCAAGTGAGCCGCTGATCCGTTCGAATACGACAGCGCGGCCCGCGCGATGTGTGCGGGCGGCCTCATCCTTGGCGCGCTGAGGGAGAGAATGCTATCGTTCCCGACCCTGAGAGGCGGCGTGGCCAAGTGGTAAGGCGAGGGACTGCAAATCCCTTATTCCCCGGTTCGAATCCGGGCGCCGCCTCCAACT
>JANPDX010000142.1:0-14771 GCA_031431695.1 Dehalococcoidia bacterium | reverse complement strand
CCGTAAACGGGTCGTCCTCGAAATGCGCCAGCGGAGTGAGTTCGCGCATCTTGCGGGCTTTGTACTGGGCCGATGTCTCGCTCCAACTCGGGCGCATGTGGAGTTCGGGGACGAAACGGAAGTACCGTTCGAACCACCGGCGTGTCAGCCTTTCGGCCTGCGAGCCCCTCGCGGTGACAACCACGCAACGATACCTTCCCTGCAGCGCCACGAAGCCCTCGACGGCTCCCGGCATGGGCCTGCGCAGGTGGTACCGCCAGCTCTCGGTGGCCCAAAGCAGGCCCCTCTTCCCGGGGGCGTCACGGCGCTTGCCGCGTCCCGTCCCGGGATTGATCCCGAAGGGCGGGCGGCACAGGACTCCATCCATGTCGAAGGTCAGGAGGGGGCGGTCATCCACGCCGGGCATGGTACGAGGGCTGGCGCGTAGGTTCCGGTTCGGCCAGCGTTCCATCTCGAAATGGACCCACTCCAGGCATCGGGACTTGCGGCGGCAGCCTTCGCCGCGGGCGCTATCAACGCGGTCGCCGGGGGCGGCTCGCTCGTGAGTTTTCCTGCCCTGCTCGCCATGGGCTATTCACCGAAGGCGGCCAACGTCACGAACACGGTGGCACTCTGGCCGGGGTACCTTAGCGGTTCCTACGGATACCGGGGAGAACTCAAGCGGCAGCGACGCCGAATCGTGCTCCTGGCGCTACCCAGCGTTGCTGGAGCGGTCGCGGGATCAGTGATCCTGCTGCAAACGCCAGAGTCGGCCTTCGAACGGGTCGTGCCCTTCCTCATCATCTTTGCCTGCGTCGTCATGGCCTTCCAGGACCGGCTTTCAGGATGGGCTCAGCGTCATAGCCTGGTCGCCCGGCACGACGGCCATGTCCCTTTGCTGCTTCACCTGGCGATCTTCGTGCTGGCCGGATATGGCGCGTATTTCGGGGCTGGTCTCGGAATCCTCACCCTCGCCGTGCTTGGGATCCTTCTCCCGGATGACCTCCAGCATTCGAACGCGCTCAAGGGATTGCTTTCGGCGTTGATCAACCTCGTCGCTGTGGTGTACTTCGTCGCGTTCGGCCCCGTTCGATGGGCCCCAGCTCTGGTCATGGCCGTCGGAGCCTTGCTTGGCGGGTACTTCGGTGTTGGCATTGCCCGGCGGCTGGGAAAGCGGTGCCTTCGGGTGTCTGTCATCACGTATGGGCTCGTGGTGGCGGTGGTATTGCTCATTCTCTGACCGATGCGAACGGCGGCTCGCGCTTCAATAGCGGCGCAAATCCAACACTCGCCCCGTTCGCCCGCCCATCCCCTATAATCGGCTGCACCCCGGCCCAGGAGCCTTCGCATGCTGTTTTCTGTCCGCCTCGTTTCACGCCAACCCCAGGATATGTCGCCGGACGCCTGGCAGAGCGTTGTCGGCGAACAACTCAAGGCGGTGAAGGCCCAGTACGACCAGGGCAAGATTCGCGCCATCTATCGAGAGACCGGAGTCGGTGTGCTCGCCATTTACGACGCGACGGATGCGCGCGAAATGGACCAGCTCATCGCTTCGTTGCCGATGGGTCGCTATTTCGTCGATACGACGGTCCATCCACTCTGGGACATGGTCCCCAGCCTGCAGTCGCTCTAGGGGGCCGGCGTGTCGAATGTGTCTCCGGAAGACTTCAAAGGGGCACTGGGCTCGTGGGCCTCGGGTGTCACGGTTGTTACGACGCGCCTTGATGACCTGGTGTACGGGATAACGGTCTCCAGCTTCTCGTCGCTTTCGATGGACCCCCGGCTGATCCTTGTGAGTCTGCAGGATTCGAACCACTTGCCCCACATGATTCGAAAGTCGAAGCACTTCGGCGTGAGCATCCTCGCCGTGGGCCAGGAAGAGGTTTCGAGCTACTTCTCGACTTCGGGGCGCAACCCCGAGGCGGCCTTCGGGCCTGAGATTCACGTGCAGGTTATGGAGACGGGCAGTCCGCTCATTACCGGGGCAATCGCCCGGATAGACTGCGAACTTGAGGAAGCTTTCCCCGGCGGCGACCACACAATCGCCATCGGCCGGGTCGTCGGGGCGACGTTCGATAGCGAGAAACTCCCGCTGATGTATTTCCGGCGTGCGTACCGCTCGCTGAATATGGAGTAGCGATGGCCGTGAAGGTGGTTATCGAACGGCGCGTGCTCCCGGGGCAGGAGCGGCGCGTGCTGGAACTGCTGCGCAACCTTCGGGTTCGTTGCCTGGACGAGCCGGGCTACATCAGCGGTGAAACGCTGAGGGACAGCGAAGACGCGCACAACATCGTCGTGATTTCCACGTGGTTCGGTCTCGGCGATTGGCGCCGCTGGCACGATTCAGCGGACCGGCGCGACTTCGAATCGCGGATTCGCCAGAACCTCGCTGCCCCCGAACGAGTGCGCGTCCTGCTTGAAGGACTTACCGAACATCACTCCGGAGCGTGAGCCAAAGGGGCCGCGAAACTTTGCGCAATTCCGCACAAGCGGGGTAGTATCCACCTCCGGGAGGGTTCGCCTGTGTCACCTGCACTTGCTGTCCTGGGCGTTTCGATTCTTGGTACCTGGGGCCTGGCCAGCATTGGCCTGATTGCCGCCGGCATCATCATGCTTTTCTTCCCCGGCGACCCCACAACCGCATCCGACAACACGGTCGGCGGCCTGTTCTTCCTCGCCCTTGGCCTGACTTCGGGCGGGCTGATGCAGGTCGTCGTCTCGCCGCTCCTGGGGTTGGATGCACCGGTCCCGTTCCGGGCGAAAGAAAACAAGCCTCATACCAAAATGACCGAATGGGCCAAGGCGGGGCTCGTCCGCGACTACACCGATGGTGTGCCGAAGGAGATGCGGCTTCGCACGCAGCGCGTTCTCATCATTCGGCAGGGCGATTCCATCCGCGCTATGAATGCGCTCTGCTCGCATGCACGATTGCCCATCGCGGGCCTTCCCGGATCGCCGATCAAGTCGATGACGATCCAGGACGGTTGCGTGACCTGCCCGTTCCACGGGGCGCGATTCGACGTGGAGAGTGGCAAGGCTGTTCGCCAGCCATTTACCTCCAACTGGAACAACGACCATCCGCTCCTGGGCGGCATCCAGGCGAAGTTGTGGAACATCCTCAAGTTCATTCCAATCCCGTACCAGGCGTTCCCGATCCCGAAAGTTGCCCGTCCCAGCCTGGGCGCTGAAGACATGCAGACCTACCCGGTGAAAATTGAATCCGGCGAAATCATGGTTGGGCTCCCGAAATAACGGCACTATCTGCGAATCAATCGATCGGGCATGCTGGCAGCATGCCCGATTTGCTTTCCTGGCGCCCAAAATTTCCGATCCTCGCGAACAAGACGTACCTCATCAACAATTCGCTTGGCGCCATGCCCGCCTCGGTGAACGACGCATTGGCCGAGTACACGAACCTCTGGGCAACCCAGGGGGTCGTGGCGTGGGACACGTGGCTACCGGAGGTTGCGAACACCGCGGCCATTCTTGAAGACATTATTCGGGCCCCCCGGGGCAGCATGACCATGTGCCAGAACACCACGAATGCGCTCGCGGAGATCCTCTCCTGCATGGAATTCGAAGTACCGCGGAATCAGATCGTGCACTGCGCCGGTGAGTTTCCGACCGTCGAGTATTTGCTTGACGGTCAGCGCCGGATCGGGGCCGAAATAGTGCGTGTGGGGACGGACCCGCTTGTTTTCCCGGAAGACGAGTTGCTGGCGGCCATTACGGAACGCACTGCCCTGGTCGTAATTTCCCATGTCCTGTTTCGCACGGCCGAACTCGTGGATGTCCGGCCCTTCGTGAAGCGGGCGCATGAACGCGGCGCACTGGTTGTGCTTGATGCCTACCAGTCGATGGGCTCCGTCCCGTTTGACGTCGTCGAGCTCGACGTGGACTTCCTTGTGGGCGGTTCCGTGAAGTGGCTCTGCGGCGGGCCCGGCGCTGGGTATCTCTACGCCCACCCCAACATCGTGAACCGCCTCGAACCCCGGCTGAGCGGCTGGTTCTCTCATGCGCGGCCGTTTGGCTTCGAAGCGCCGCCGATCGAGTACGCTGAGGGCATCGCACGGTTCACCGGCGGCACTCCAAACATGCCGGCGTACTACCAGGCGCGGGAAGGCTACAAAATCGTGCGCGAAGTTGGCATTCAGAACATCCGCGAAAAAGCGCGGCACCAGACCGAAATCCTCATAGACGGCGCCCTCGAACGCGGGTACACCGTGAACACGCCCCGCGAATTCGAACGGCGCGGCAACCATGTCACGGTCGATTTTCCCGGGGCGCAGCAAGTCAAAGAGGAACTGATTCGACGCAATTTCGTGGTTGACTACCGGCCGGGGGCCGGCATTCGCGTGGCGCCACACTTTTACAACACCGACCAGGAGTGTGTCGTCATCCTCGATGAAATCACCGCTATCCTTCAGGGTTCCGCACGTTGAGCGGCCGAATATTCCTCATCACGGGCCTTATGGCATCGGGCAAGACGACGGTCGCACAGGCGCTGGCACAACGGTTCCCGAAAAGCGTCCACCTCAAAGGCGATGGCTTCCGGCGCATGATCGTGAACGGGCAGAAGCCGATGAGTCTCGAACTCTCGGACGACGCCCGGGATCAGCTTTCGTTACGTTATGACCTTTCGGCTCAGGCGGCGAAGGGCTTCTGCGACGCGGGATACACGGTTGTCTACCAGGACATCATTATTGGCCCGGCACTCGCCGAAGTGGTCGCGAAGTTCGACGGATATCCACTTTCGGTGGTCGTGCTTTGCCCATCCGAGGAGAGCATTTCCATGCGTGAAACTCGGCGGAACAAGTCGGGGTACAAGAACCGCGCGGAGATCGCGGCGTTCGAGCGCGTGTTGCGCGAAGAGACTGCACGGATTGGGGTATGGATTGACTCAACGGATCTCAGTGTGGGGCAAACGGTGGATCGGATTCTGGAGGCGACTGCCGCGGAGGTAGCGGCCTGAGCCATTCGCCGTAGCCGAAGACACCTCGACCGGTCTTCCGGCCGAGGTGTTCGAGGCTCACGAAAGTGATCGCCCGGGGGCCGACCATCGTCGTCGTTCACGATCCGCTTCCTGCCGGTCGCGGTTCCACAACTGCTTGGAACCGCCGACTATTCGCCGTAGCGGAAGAAACTTCGACCGCCCGGGGGCCGGCCATCGTCGTCGTTCACTATCCGCTTCCGGCCGGTCGCGGTTCCACAACTGCTTGAAACCGCCGACTACTCGTTGTAGCGGAAGAAACCTCGACCGGTCTTGCGGCCGAGGTGGCCGAGGCTCACGAGCCGGCGCAACAATGTCGGGGCCTTGAACCGAGGTTCGCCGTACTCCTCGAACATGCTCTCAGCGATCAACTTCAGCGTGTCGAGGCCGATGAGATCGGCGGTCGCGAGCGGGCCCATGGTGTGGTTCAGTCCGACCTTGCAGGCGTTGTCGATGTCCTCCGCGCTGGAGACGCCGCTATCCAGTAGGTCGATTGCGTCGAAGATGAACGGCACGAGCAGACGGTTGGCGATGAAGCCCGGAGTGTCCTTCACCTGGACAGGCACGCGGCCGAGCTTTTCGCAGAACCGCATCGCGTCGTTCAGCGTGGCTTCAGTCGTGCTCGCCGTAGAGACGATTTCGACCAATTTGAGCGCCCATGGAGGGTTGAAGAAGTGCAGGCCGATGACGCGCTCAGGGCGTTTGCTGGCTGCAGCGAGGTCGCTGAGTGGGAGTGAACTGGTATTGCTCGCCAGGAGGGCTTCGGGAGTACAGACCTCGCCAAGCCGTTGAAAAATCCGGGCCTTCACGCCCAGGTCTTCAACGACGGCTTCGATGACCGCGTCAACCCTGGCCATCGAGTGGAGTGTGTCCATGTCGGCGGAAGCGCTCAGCCGGTGGTAGGCGGCTTCGCAGTCTTCGGTGGTGATGCGGCCTCGTTCGGCCTCGCGAAGGAGCCTGCGGTGAATGCCCTCGATTGCAGAGTCGATGCGGGCCTGGTCGACATCGACGATGGTCACGTGGAACCCGTGGTAGGCCGCGACCTGGGCGATGCCGCTGCCCATCAAACCAGAACCGATCACTCCAACTCGTTCGATCCGCATCCCGGTACTCCATCTCCGACTGCTATCGATCGATAGCGCAATCAGATGATAGGAGGGGATTGTTACAGGCGCGAAGTTTGGGCCGATGCTAAACTTCCGGCACGATTGGAGTACACATGTCTGTACCTGAACAGAGCTTGATTACCGATGAACATCGGGCGGCTATCGGGCGCAAGAGCGACCCCGTGAAGGTCGTCATCGGCGAGACCGACGCCCACCGGATGCGCGATGTCCTCGAAGACGCGGACCCGCGCTACGCCGATGGCGGCGAGCTGGCGCCCGCCTATGTCATCGCGGGGATGGGTGGCGGCCCACGCCGGGGAATGCCCCAGATCCTGCCCGGTGGCTTGCTCACGCAGCAGGAGTGGAAGTTTTCGCGACAGTTCAAGGTCGGTGAGGAACTTTCGGCGGTGAGCCAGGTGTTCGATATTCGCGACCGGCTCGGGGGCCGCTACGGCTACAGCGTCCTGGTGACACAGGGCACCGAGTATTTCGACACGGACGGCAAACACGTCGCTTCGGCGATGATTACCATCACCCAGTTCGACCCGAAGTCCCAGAGAAAGGGCGACGAATGAGCCAGCGCTACTACGAAGACACGAACATTGATGACGAGCTTGAGCCGCTCGAGCGGACACCAACGACTGACATGGCGATCGACTTTTTTGGCCGCCACAACCCAACGAATCCGGCGTTCTCAGATATCGAAGCTGGCAAGCGGCTCGGTGTCGGTGGTGCGCTGGTGCCCGGCCTGCTCAAGCTTTCGTGGATAACACAATATGTGAGCAACTGGGCCGGCACCGAAGGTCACGTTCGCAATCTGAGAGCCGCCTACCGCCGCCCAGACGTCGCTGACAAACCGCTCGTGCTGTCGGGTCGCGTTGTTGATAAGCGGGTCGAGGATGGCAAAAACGTGGTCGAACTCGAAGTTGTCACACTTGCAGGCGGCGAGCCGAGCACGCGCGCGAACGTGCAGGTGGAACTCCCGGCGAAGGGGTAGCCGCCTCACGCCAAGCCCCGGCTCCTGAGTCGTGGGAGAGTGGCGCCATAGAGCCCCGCAACTGACAGCGGAGGTTGGACATGCCAGCGAAAGACGTTGAAGGGTACCTGTCCGCCCTGCCGCCTGAACAGCGGGCCGCGCTGGAGAATCTTCGCGCGACGATTCGAGCCATCGTCCCGGAAGCGGTCGAGGTCATCAGCTACCAGATCCCGACGTTCAAGTACAAAGGCAAGATGCTCGTGAGTTACGGCGCATGGAAGGCTCACTGCGCGATCTACGGCGAGACAGGCAGCGTACGCGAAGCGCATCCAGATGCGTTCGACGGGTACGCGACAAGCAAGGGCACCGTCCGGTTTACGCCGGAAAAGCCGCTGCCGCCGGCGCTCGTTGCTGAAATCGTCCAGGCGCGGGTCGCCGCTATCGAGGGCCGCTGACGCGGCCTCGCTTCAGTCCGGGCGCAGCTTCTAGTTGTCTCTGCCTGGCTAGCGCTCGTGTTCGGCGAGACGCTGGTCGGCCTCCCGGAGCCGGTGGCTTACGGTTGCCAGCATCTCAATGGCGAGATGAGCGTTTGCCTCGAGCTCGGCAACGAAGTCTGAGCGAAGCATCGCGAGCGTCTTGACTGGCCCGGTCGCGGTGACGGTCGCGCTACGGCGGTGTCCTTCGTCGAGAAGGGCCATTTCGCCGAAGTAGTCGCCCACTCCGAGAGTCGAAAGAGCGACACCCGCGCGGGTGACGGCCACTTTTCCCTCAGTGATGATGAAAAAGCCGACTCCCTGGCCGCCCTCGGTGACGATGTCATCGCCATCCTTGAAGTTGCGCTCGCGGGCGATGCGGCCGACCCGGTCGATAGACTTGTTGTTGAGTGCCTCGAAGAGCGGCACCTTCTTGAGTTGATCGGTGATTGCGGACATAGGTGGTAAACACTCCTTCTTGGCGGGTCGATTCTAGAAGGGTTAGCGCCGTGCAATCAAACTTTTTGTGGCGGCAAGTTCAAAATCGCTGTGACTGTAAGGCAGTCCGAAGCACGGATATGCGATTCGGGCTCCCCAACGGGCCCTTTCGATGTTCAAAAGGTGTACGTCTTCTGGTCTTCGGCGATGATCACACCGGCGGGAGCGGTCGCTTTCGCCACTTCCGCATCGATGTGCGTCAGGATCATGTGGGAATCGGGATGGAGCAGGGCGCGTACGCGGGGAATGTCGTTGGTGAGGTCCATGTGGACGGGGTTTCCGGAGACCGAAGCGCATTCCGAAACCAGGATCTCGGACCAGCGGGCGAGTTCCTCGACGCCCGTGCAAAAGACAGTGTCTCCGGTGTAGCCGAGACGGCGGCCGGCGATTTCGCAGGCGAACCCGAGGCAAACGTTGAGCGTGTCGTCGTGGATCATCTCGATTGGCGAGATGCAAATCCCGTCAAGCTCAATGGGTATCCCGGGACACGCCTCGATCCATTCGATTTCGTACGTAAGTTCGAAGAGCCAGGGGAAGGTTTCGCGGGAGATGTCGCGCGTGATGCGCTCGGTGCCGGGCGGGCCAACGACTTTGACCGGTTTCGTTCGGCCCATCCACTTCCACCAGAGCATGAGCATCGGCAAGCCGTAGAAGTGGTCGCCGTGGTGGTGAGAGATGAGGACAGTTTCGATATCGTTCGGATTGACGCCCGCGTTCTGAACCGACATCAGCACCTGGGGCGGCGTTTCGAAGAGGACGTTCCGGTTGACGAGGAAGCCGTTCCAGCACGCGCCGCCAGAGGCGAAAGCGTTGCCCACGCCGATAAATGTGATCGAAAGGTCTCCCATTGAAGGACTAATCATACCGGTGGCTTCCGTTGCGCGCTCGCCGGGGAACCCCGTATTTCGCGCTTCATATCCCTGTTGCGTGACCTTCATCACACAAGGCTGATTAACGCAGCGAACGGCGTGAAAAAACGTCCGGCCAGCACTACGCTGGAACGAAACACGCCCCCTTGCCGAAGCAAGGAGGCCTGTCTGAAGTGAGCTTGAAGATTGTGCCTATTACTGCTTCACATTCCAGGAGACGCAGTAATAGGTTTGGCCCATGACCGGCCCAGTAATGTGATCAACGTTGTCGAGATTCACGCCATCGGTGTGGCACGCCAACCGCGCCGAACCGGTCCCGCCGGTGAACCCGATGTATCCCGGACGCAGGACCTCGCGAACGTAAATGGTGGTCGTGCCGGCGGGCAGGGATGGGACGTAGCCGACGCGGTATGTGTCACTCCCTCCGTCGGTGAACGCTGTCCACGGCGCACTAAGGGAAGTGCGCCACTCGAAGTTCCATCCAGCCTCACGCTGACATGCGGGGCGGCTTGCCACGAAATTGGTGGCAGTATTCGCCGTGACGTCGGCGTAGGGGAACAACGGCAGAGCGTTCGCGGGGCACAGGATGCTGGTCGCCTTGATGGTGACCACCGGGTTCGTCACGGTCACGACGAGGGTGTCCGTGCCGCTCCCGCCAGTAGTCGTGGTGACCTGAACCGTGACGGTCTTCGCACCAGCCGTCGCGAAGGGGTGGGTGGTGGTGTTTGTTGTGGTAGTGACAACGGGAGTGCCATCGCCGAAATTCCATAGGTAGCTGACCGTAGCCGGAGCAACAACCGCCGGGGTAATGGTTGCCACCGCCGTAAACGAAACCGACGTGCTAACGAGCGCCGTCTTATCGGGACCAAGGTTCACGGTGACAGTCGGGACGCCGACAGTAACGGTCACCGTGTCGGAGCTGCTACCGCCGGTCGAGGTGTTGACGCTGAGCTTAACGACATGCGTACCAACCGTGGTGAAGGTGTGGCTGATGGTAAGCGTCGCACCGGCACTAACAGGGCTGCCATTGACGGTCCACAGGTAGGTGCGCGTGGCAGCAGGGTCGGTGTCAGGAGTCACCGAAACGGCGGCGGTAAACGCTGTCGAGGTGTTGAGGAGTGCCGAGGCGGTGGCGGCGCCAAGTTCGACGGTGACAGTCGGGACGACCACATTGATGGTGAGCGTGTCGTCGCCCATCGCTCCTGTCGAAGTGACTACATGCACCGTCACCACTTTCGGGCCAGCAGACGTGAAGGTATGGGCCTTTGTGTTGCTTGAGGTCGAGTAGATCGCCCCACCGCCAAAGTCCCAGGTGTATGTGGCGGTAGCCGGGAAGACGACGGCGGGGGTTACGAGGGCGGTGACCGAAACCGAGGTGTTGAGGAGGGCCCCTCGGTCGGGCCCGAGATCGACGGCGACGACCGGGTTAAGCACGTTCACGTTCAAGGTGTCGGCGCCGATGCCGCCGGCCGAGGTAGTGACCTGGACCGTTACGGTGTTCAGGTCGACCGTCGCGAATGGGTGGGTAGTGAAGTTGGTTACGGTTGTGACGATGGGTGTGCCGTCGCCGAAGTCCCACTCGTAGGTGGCGGTGGTTGGTCCCGCGACGGGCGGATTGGCCGTGAACGTCACCGTGGCGCCAGCCAACGGCGATGCATTGCTGGCCAACAAGTCGATGTTCAGGACCTGGATGCCAGGGCCCTTGGCGGTGTAAAAGCCGACGTTGCCAGCGTCATCAACGATCTGGATGACGATGCGATCGCTGCCGGGATTTGGAATGGGCACCGAGAAGCTTCCACTGGCGACTGGGCCGACGGGCAGATCGGCAATCACCGTTACATTTGCTGACCCGATCCGCAGGACCACAATGCGAGCCACGCCACTGGTCGGCGCTCCGGTGACGGCCGGGTCGAGGGCATCGATATCAAGTGCAAGGCCACCCGCTGCCGAACCAATTTCAAGGTTCGTGAGTGACGGCGGGGTCACGTCTGTGCTGTTCGAACGCAGCATTTCCCAACCCAGGATGCTGAAGATGCGCTGCGTGCCACGCACCTGGCCGCTGACGAGGCCGTCGCAGCGGAACTGACCGGGCGTAACGACAACGGTTTGCTCCGGGCCTGTGGGGCCGTCCAGCGTGTTGACGCGGAAAATCTCCGACGGCCAGAAGTTGTCGTAACAGACTTGCGGCTCGGTCGGGTCCAGTTCCCATTCAACCGTGGGCCGGCTGATAACAGGGTTGAAGTTCGGCGTATCGGTAAATCCGCCGGAAATCCAGAGGATTCCGTGAACGGGGTCGGGGCCCGCGTTGCCAACCGGGATGGCCTGGCGCGGCTGGAGCGGACGGTACGGAGGCGCAGCCGCATCGCCGTTGACGGCGGAGTAGTAACTTCCCTGCGCGTTGGTCTTGAGGGTAACCGGGAAGCCGCCCGGCGAGCCGGTGGTGGATGAAAGTGCTTCGATCGAAGCAGTCAACGAGGCGGACGTGACACCCGGCAGGCTGTACATCGGCAGGCCGTAGAGCGTCAGGTTGATGGAGCTCTTCTCGTCATAAACGGAGGCAGCAGGAAGCGCCGCCAGGTACAGGCGTTTGGCGTTGAGCAGGGCCTTTCCAGCGGTTCTGCCTTTGGCAAGCTCCTGAGCATAGACGACAAGGATGCCTTCAGTGCCGGCGATGCCTGAATCGTCGCCAATGCCGTAGCCGGTGCTGGCGACCCAGACCGCGCGGGCTTGTGCGAAGGCCTGCGGGAAGTCCAGCTTGCCATCGACGCCGAGAGCAGGGTCGATGTCCGCGATTGCGCGGTCTGGTGCGCTGAAGCCAGCGTGGCAGCCAATCGTAAAGAAGAGGCGGCCAACAAGGCTGCCCACGTTCGCGGCTGTCTGGACATTCGTGCTGGTGAGCACGTCGTCGAAGTCGCCAGTGTTGAAGCCTTTGGCCGACAAGGCTGCGTAGTGCGTGTAGTGGGCGTTCGCATCAGCAATCACCGGCGTGGTGCAGCCCGCGCCCTGGCCGAGCAACTTGCAGCGCAGGTCCGTCGCCGTCCAGGTTTCGTTGATCAGCGAGAAAATGGAATTCAAGCCCTGGAGTGCGAGGACGACCGCCTGCGAGCCGTCGGCGAAGAAGTCGTACCCCGAGACGAGGTTCGGGTTCGCTGCTGACATGGGCGCCAGCAACCCATTGGCCGTCACGAAGGCCCTGGCCTGACCGGCGATTTCAGCCGGAGTCTCAACCATGCGGGCGACAACCCGGTCCGGGATGCAGAGTTCGCGGCCCTGCCACGGCGTGGGTTTCGCATCGACGTTGCAGTCGTCTGTCAGGTTGTAGCCTCCCGCCACGCTGGCGTAGAGCGGAGTGCCCTGCTTGAGGAACGAGCTGGTGAGGTAAGAACGCTCGTTGCCGATCGAGACCTGGTCCGGTACGCGCCGGAAGGGGATGACGTCGTCATCACCGAGGATGACCACGTACTGAATGCTGGAGTTTGCGGTCAGTTCGGCCTGAATAGCCGCCCTGACTGCATCGCTGACGTCGTTTGCGGCGTCGATGCTGCAAGGGGTCTGGTCCCACGCGGTGTAAGTTGCAGCCGGGAGTGAAATGATCTTGCCATTGACGTCGCTTCGATTCGCCAGCGCCTGGACGTCAGTGACGAAGCTGTTCCACGCGGTGGTGCTGCCGGGGTTGAGACCCTGCAGGCGGCTTTCCTGAGTAACGAACAAGGTGGTCGGTGCCGTTTTGCCAAGAACCAGCGCGTTTCCGGTGAAGCCGGGGAAAGCGCTCGCGCCGGTGAAGCGCGGAGCGCAGGTGCCGCCGCTAAGGATGGCCGTACGTGCGGCACCGGGGTCTGCGTTGAGGGCGGCCGAAGTGATGGTCATGGAGCCCTCGACGTCCAGGCGGAACGGTTCCGGGCTGAAGGCGCCGTTGGCGCCGACGACGATGGCGTAGAGCTTCGTGCCTTTCTGGTCGATGCGGGCCAGGACGGTTTCAGCGGCATTGCCGGAATTCGCACTGTAGCCGACGACACTGGTACCGGCCGGGATTGCACCGAGCCCGAGTTCGCTGAGCGCCACATCGGACGGGGAGGTGCTTGATTGCTGGAGGCCCGTGAAGCCCATCTGGGAGATTGGGCTGAAGGCATACCCGGCGACTGCGTACGGCGCGAAGGCGTTTGCGCTACTGGCGTCGCTGAAGGCATATCCACTGAACGCATAACCGCTAAAGGCGTACCCGCTGAAGGCGTAGCCGGCGGCGCCAGCATCGCTGAAGGCGTAGCCCGCTTCGCCGTAAGCGGCACGCTGCACACCGCTGAATGCATAGCCGGCCGTTCCCGTGCCGCTGAAGGCGAAACCCGCAGCGTAGGGACTGACGAGGTTCGGCAGCTCGCTGAAGGCGTAGCCGCTAAAAGCAAAGCCGCTAAAGGCGTATCCGGCCGACTGCACGCTTTCCGGCACGGTCACCAGGACCAGGTCGTAGTCGGCGGGGAGATCCTTCAAGTTGACGAGGATCTCAGACCCACCTGGGATCGCTTGCGGGGTTCCTGATGAGCCAGGCCATTTGATTTCGAAGACGCTGCGCGCTCCGGCATTGGGAATCAGGCCGAGGTACGAGCCATCGACGGTGACGGTTCGGGCGGACCCGAACTCCGAGTGGTTGAGCAGGCTCGATGTGTTTGCCAGCGTGGTGATGGTGAAGGGATCAGTCTTTGCAGCACCGCCGCTGTCCGTGATCGTAAGTGATGCGATCGCGGAACCCGCGCCGCCGGCGGGTGCAATTCCGGTGGCTTTGCCGGTGCCGAGCGCTGGGGCGTGGTCTTCCTCAAGCGAAGCCGGGCTTGGCGCCACGCCACCCCAAGTTGCCGTGTGGGTATCCGTCCAGCCAGCATCAGTGAAGCGGCCAGTGACCGGGAACGGCTCACCGGCGAGCGCCTCCACATTCAGCGCGTTCACAAGCGGTGGCGCGTTGAGTACGGCGATAGTGGTTGACTTAGGTTCGCTAACTCTTCCGCTGGAGTCGGTAACCGTAAGTTTGACCACGAAATCGCCTTGCTGATCCGGGACGAAGAAGGGGTTTTGGGTGGTCAGGAACCCATTAAGACCCGTGACTTCCCACTTCCACTCGACGATGGTGTCTCCCTGGTCGGGGTCGGTAGACAGGTCGCGGAATTGAATGGGCGAACCCTCAATCGGACCAACACCGGTGGCTATGTCGACAGGGCCAGCGAGATTCACGAGCGGATAAAGCAAGTCGAAGTTAGCGACTGGCGGCTCACTGCTGACGTTGTCGATGTACAGCCAGGACGGCTGGGAGTTGTTTTTCGTGCTGCCGAGGGAAGCGGTGAACGTGACCGGGACGTTGGTCGGCAGGTCCGTAACGGTCACGATGACCCAGCCGCTATCGAGGAAGTCCTTGTTGTTGCCTACATCGATGGGCTTCGAGCATGGAGACGCATTCGCGCAAGTAACCAGCGGAGTCGAGACCCGATTGAACGAAACACTGACTTTGCCGACGTTGTTGAGGACGACGGAACTGCCACACCCCTGGGCGCCGGATTTGCTGCCATCGGTGGTAAACGAGAAGCAGACGTAATCGGTGTCCGAGCGAGCCTCAACCGAAAAGAGCCGAGCGGCGAACTTGTACGTGCCGTTGCCTGTGGGGGTAAAGGTCTGGCTAACCGAATTCAGGCCGCTGGGCTGCGATGCATCGCCGGGCCGGGGCGTCCCAAGCCGCGCCATCTTCACACCAAGGTATGGACTCACCGTGAGGCCGGGGCCGAACGGCTTCGTGGAGTAGGCCGCCCAGTCGGTCGGGAGTTCTTCATCGACGACACCCGCAAAATCGGGGCCGGCAAAGCTCCATGGGCTGACCCCCGTCTCGAAGCCGGGATTCTG
>JANPDX010000141.1:0-9222 GCA_031431695.1 Dehalococcoidia bacterium | reverse complement strand
CAGCAGGTCTACGAAGCCAACCACGGGGATCCCCAGGATAAGCGGAACTACCGGCGGCGGGTTGTCGGCCTTGGGATAGTCAGAGGAAATGGCCAGACCGCAAAAGAAGGCGCACACCGTCCGGCGATGTTGTACGAGTTTTCGAGCCGCGAGCCGATCGCCTTCTAGCCTTCGTTCTGTCCTTCATTCGCTCTTGCAACCACCACGAACATCGGGTCCGAGCCCTCCCCCGGGCTTATGTCGTACGCCTGCGATGCTCCAAACCGACCGGAAAGGCGGAAGTAGAGGCCGATGAGTTCGGCGTGGCCGCGGTTGCTTAACGACTGCCAAACGGCCACCGCTTTCGTGGGGAAGCACCGGTTCGAGTAGGCCACCGCGAAGGGCGCCCCCGGTTTCAAAACTCGTCCCACTTGAGCAAAAACGTCCGTTGGGTTCGTGAGGTATTGAACGGAGACGGTGACAATTGCCGCATCGAAAACCGCGTCCTCCCATGGTAAAAGCGGGGATTTGTTCAAGTCCTGGACGATCCGCTCGCTCAGCAGCGGGTTTTGCTCAAGTTCAGCCCGGCTCATCCCAAGCCCGGCCACGCTGGCAAGCGGCCATTCGGCGGGCAAGTGCGACACCCAACTGGTCATCAGATCCAGCACACGCGAACCGGCCGGGATCAGTTCGCCGTAGAATCGGCTCACCGCCGCGATAGCCGCGTCATCGATGTGCGTGACCAGCCGCGGCTCGCGGTAGAAGAAGGCATCGTCGGTCTCGTCTTGCCGAGCGAAGTGCTCTGGGCGCAAGGGCGAAGGTTCCGGCTCGGTCACCCGCCCAGGCTCGCCACGTTTCCGGGTTCAGCGATTACGGCATCGTAGAAACGCGCCCGCGGATGCCCGGCCATCACGCCCTCGGCGCTGCGCGTGCTATGGGACTGGCGGAACGCATCGGATTGCGTCCATCCCAGGAAGGCTTCGCGGTTAGCCCAAATGGTGTGCGATACATAGTCGCCGGCCTCGTCTCCCTTCAGGAGCGCGAAGTGGACGAATCCAGGGAAATCGTTGAGATGGCTCTCGCGCGAACGCCAGGCGTCCTCAAACTCGGCTTCGCGTCCCGCGCTGATGGTGAACTGGTTCATTGCAACGAACATCGGTCTGCCTCGGAAACTGGTTGCGGTTAGTCTATCCCCCAGAGGGCAGAACAGTTGGCCCAGCCGCCGCCGCCGCCGTAATGCCCGCGGACGGTCCGCAACCAGAGCGCCGTGCGAAGGTTCACGACCGGGTCGAACCGCATGGCGAAATCCTCGCCCGCGTTCGCGAAGTGGTAGCTGCCGTTCAGCTGGGCGAGGCCGTAGCTTCCGCCGGCAGGGTCGTTCGTGTTGTGCGCCATGGTATCCAGGCTTCGCGTCTCGCAGAGGACGATTCGCCGCATGTCGGGCCACCAACCGGGTTCGTTGGGCCACCCCGCAAGGCGCGCGAACTCATCCAGTTGCTCGATAGTGATGAAGCGCGGTTCGTGAAGGTACGCAGGGGCAACCGTCACGCCCTGCTGTGTGGCAAGCACCGCCCGGACAGCCCTGGGGGGAGCAACGGCGACGCGCAAACACAACTTGTTCCGCGCGAAATCCAGCGGGAGGGCCTTACTCGGGACATCCCATGGCCTCGTCGTGCCGGATGAAACGAGACCACGAATTCTGGCGTTGTAGTCGCGTTCAGCAGAGATGTATTCACTGGTGAGGACTTCCACCTGGGCACGCCTAATTGCCTCGTTCGGCGTGCCGACAGCTCCCCTGGCAGTCGCCTCGGCGGAACAAATCTGGATTGCCTGTGCGTTAAGGGCGTCGACTGTCTCTCGAGCAAATTCCCAGTCGTTTTCGAAGCGGGTCGCTGCCTGGGCCTGCATGGGGAATGGCACGCCAGCGCCCAGCCCCACGAAGTAGACCATCGCGAGCAGGACGCAGACGGCGCCAAGGCAGACGATGACTCGCCGCAGCGCGGATCCCTGGTGATACTCGAAATCTGCCAACCCACCATCCTGCTTCGTCAGTGGCAGAAGCGTACGCGACCAGATGGACCGGGTGCCAGTGGGTTTACGGTCTGTTGTTCAAAGCTTGATGAACTGTTTGCGCAACACGGTGCATTGCCTCCCAGCCTTCGTAGCTGCCATCCGTCAGCACCGAAATCACGTATGCGCCCTCCCGACCTTCGATGAACGCTACATCGTGTTGCGCGCCTTCCCAGGTGCCCGTCTTGTTGCCGATGCGAAGCCCGCCGGCCACGGAATTCGAAAGCGCCAGCGGGATTCCGTTCCGGTTGGTCTGGGCGATGAGCAGTTCTCTCATAAAGTCCCGATCCTCGGGACGAACGCTTTCGCCGGAATAGATGGCTTCCATCAGGCGCGCAAGGTCGTCCGCGGTGGTCCAGAGTTCCAGGCTATTAACGGTCATCGTGGGCATTCCCAGCGCGCGGAGCGTTTCATCGATGGAACCGGATCCAAAGGCATGGAGCAACGTTACAGCCGACGAATTATCCGAAACTTCGATCATCGGCCGGAGCAGATTTCGGATGGTGATGGAACCATCGTCTTCGAAGTGTAGGTACGCGGAGGTCCCGAGGTCTTCCGAGGCGTCTTCCTCCGATATGAAGAGCCGGTCATTGAACGAAATCTCGTCACGCGAGTGGCGTAGGGCCGCTTCGTAGAGAATCGCCAGTTTGAACGTGCTGGCGGCGTAAAACTGAACGTCGCCATTGAGCGAAGCCGTTGCACCGTCGCTGAGCCGTTTAACCGATACTGCGATATGGTCCGCATCCGCGCCGGCGCCATCCACAATTGCGTTCCGGAGCCGCTCCGAAGGTACCGAGCGCACCGAACCCGGGGGCAGCGCGGCTGAACGAGGGCCCCGTTCGGTTTCGGCCTGACTTCCAGAAACGGGTTCGCCTTCGACTGTCCCAACGGCCACCACACTCGCAGCCGGACTCGACACCAGGGAAGCCGTTTCGAGCACCCGCCGGGCGTGGGGCTGAATAGCCTGAGCAATGCTCAAGCACAGGTACACTGACGCCGCAACGAGGCACACGGCGGCCACCACAAAACTCGCTGGCCATTGACCGTTATGTTCGCTCGTGCTGTGGACGGATGCGCCCATCCGACCTCCAGAACCCCACCGAGCCGTATGCTACAGCGGAATCCGGCACGGCCCAACTCGTGGTGTGCTGAAACGCGCCCATTGCCCGCCCGTTGCCGGGGATAGGTACCATCCGATTGTGAATGCTCTCCCGATTACCTTCGCCGATGTTGAAAGTGCGGCGCTGCGCCTTGCCGGCATCGCCAACGTGACGCCGATCCTGACCTCCCGGACGTTCAACGCCATGGTCGGCGCCGAAGTCTTCTTCAAATGCGAGAACTATCAGCGCGTCGGCGCGTTCAAATTTCGAGGCGCCTACAATCACGTCTCGCAACTACCCGGCGATGCGAAACTCCGCGGAGTCGTGGCTGCTTCCTCAGGGAACCACGCCCAGGGGGTGGCGCTTTCTGCCCAGCTTCTCTCGATTCCCTGCACGATCCTGATGCCAGCCGACGCGCCTCGCACGAAAGTCGCCGCCACCCGTTCGTACGGCGCGACCGTGAAATTCTTCGACCGCGCCAACGACCTCCCGGAAGTCGCCGTGCGGGCGGCCGCGGCACCGACCGATGCCTATATCGTCCCTTCCTTCGACGATCCCTGGATCATGGCCGGACAGGGAACCGCGGCCCTGGAACTGCTTCAGGCGATACCGGACCTGGACACGATTCTCACGCCGCTCGGCGGAGGCGGGCTGCTCTCGGGCACGGCAACGGCGGCGCGTGGCCTCGTGCCGGGTATTCGGATTGCCGGCGTCGAACCCGAAGCTGCCGACGACTGGGTACTCAGCCTCGCTGCGGGAGAACGCGTCATGATCGATCCACCGGACACCATCGCTGACGGCGTTCGTACCCGGCAACCGGGCATCTTGACCTTCGAAGTAGTCCGGAGCCTCGTTGATCAGGTGGTCACAGTGACCGAGGAAGCGATCAAAGAGGCAACCCGGTTCATGGTGCTTCGAATGAAGACCGTGGTGGAGCCGACGGGAGCACTTCCGGCAGCAGCACTGATGACCAACAGGCTCGGAGATCTTGCCGGGCGAAGGGTTGGCGTCATCGTTTCAGGCGGCAACGTTGATGGCGATACACTCGCCCGGATCCTTTCCGGAGCCCCGCCCCTCTAGCGCGAAACTCTTTCTGCCGATGACTACATCGGAGGCCGTTATGAACGGTTCAACAGAAAGCGTCCGTCGTCCAGCGCTCGTGCTCGGCGGCGGCGGAGCCCTCGGCGTCATCCAGGCTGCGTACGTCGGCGCCGCTTTTCAACTTGGGTTCAAGCCGGAAATCGTCGTGGGGACGAGCGTTGGGGCGTTGAACGGAGCCTGGGTTGCTTTGCATCCCGAATCTCCGGAAGAGTTGCTGCGAATCTGGTTGTCTCTCGACCGTCTCTCGCTGGTCAAGTTTCAGCCGACGCGGCTCGCGGCGCGACTGTGGCACCCGCTCAGCGTTGCGACGAACGACATCGTGCCGCAGCTTATCCGGCGGCACATGAACGGCTGCTCGTTCGAACAAACGAAACTCGAACTGGCTGTCGTCGCGACGAACCTTACCCGAGGGCGAAAACACGTCTTTCGGAACGGGCCGATTGGTCGCGCCGTCATGGCGTCCACGGCAATCCCGGGAGTCTTCGAACCAGTCACCATCGATGGCGAGCAATTCGTTGATGGCTGCGTAGCCGCCTCATTGGACATGACCACCGCAATGGAAATGGGCGCCACCGAGATCTTCGCTATCGACCTTACACCGGCACCAGGGATCGCCAGACCAAAGACTGCCGCCGGAGTGGTCAAACAATCGTTTAGCATTCTGACGAGTGCAACGACTCGAGCCGTGGAAACTTGCCTGGCGGCTCAGATGCCTCTACGGGTGATTCGTCCGGACCTCTCGAAGAACTCTCCCTGGCGCCTCGATGACAGCGCGGGCGCCATCGCCCGGAACTTGCGGTTGGCCCTCGAGTCGTTGCACGGCGTGTTCGACCAGGACGGCTACGTCGCACCCGAGGGTACCTGCTGGGCTTCACCCGGCGTTCAGGTTCAGCATGATGACGAACATCCAGGCCCATCACGCTTCTTCGGCCATCGCGCAAAGGCAAGCTAAGGTGAACCTACTCGATGGGAGTCGGCGTCTGCTTCTGAAAGTCGGCGGGGCGCTTCGTGAGAAAGGCATCGATAGCTTCCTTGTGTTCCCACGAACGATAGGCGGCGCCCAATGCTTCGCCTTCACGCCGCATCACTAACTCGAGGTCCGTTTCGTTGGTGTTCTGGACGATCAACTGGCGGATCCTGGTCATGGCAAAAGCGGACTGGCCCGAGAGTTGTTCGCCAAGCGCTATTGCCCGTTCGATAAGACCATCCTTTGCAACAACCTCTGAAACGAGACCACCCTCGCGTGCTTCGGCAGCCCCGACCATACGGCCAGAGATGCACCAATCGAGCGCCCGCGCCTGCCCGACCATTTGTGGCAGCAAGGCGGAACTCGCGAGTTCTGGGACAAGCCCCATTCGCACAAAGAACATGCCGAATCGCGCGTCTTCAGTCGCTATCCGAATATCCATCGGCAAAACCTGCGTGACACCGATGCCAACAGCTGTGCCGTTCACGGCGGCGATGGTGGGCTTAGGGAGGCCACGGAGAAACGCAACCCAGTTGGTTGCATTAGCGGGAGCCGCAGCCTGGCGTTGCGGCGGGGATTCCGGGGCTTCGCTTTGGGTCTTGAACACCGCATCCACATCGGCGCCGGCGCAGAAGGCCCGCCCCGCACCGGTCACGACGATAGCGCCGATTGCCGGGTCCCTGGCTGCATCCTGCATCGCGGCCGTCAATTCGGCCATCATCTGGTGGGTCCAAGCGTTCAGTTTTTCCGGGCGGTTGAGCGTCAGCAGAGCGACTCTGCCGCGCTGTTCAACAAGGATCTGTTCGTAGTTCACGGGGCGACTCCGGGGCCAAACTAGCGCTGGAAGGATAGCCGTGTGGGAGGCGTCGCGGCAAAGAGGCGGGCGTGAGCAATCGCGAATGGGCAACCGCACGCCGCACCGCTTGGAACACAGGTGCCGAGCCGGTTGCGGTAGAACGTGCTGTCAAAGCGGAAACCGCCGGACGAGGTCAGACGTTTCCAGATTCAAAAGAGATGGTACCCCCGGCGGGAATCGAACCTGCGCACATGGTTTAGGAAACCACTGCTCTATCCGCTGAGCTACGGGGGCACGGAGACTTTCCACAACTGAATCTAGGTTCACCTCGTACCTACCGCAAGCCAACCGCGCTGGCCGACGCATTGACTCCCTGCTGCCGCGCGCCTCGATGACGCCTCCCTGCCGCAGTCGCACGAAATCTCCGAACGGCTCTCCGCGGGGACTCGCTAGGCCACCCGCACGATCGTCGTCCCAACGTTTCCTCCAGCGAGCAGGGCGACGAAGGCCTCGGGAGCCTTTTCCAGGCCGTGAACGTCCGTCACCCGCGGTTTAAGCTCCCCCTGTTCCATCCATCCGGTCATCTCACGGCGCGCTTCGTCGTAGCGTTCCAGGTAGTCGAAGACCAGGAACCCCTCCATGCGGACCCGGTTGTTGACAAGCAGACCGGGGACACCGCGAGGGCCGGGACCGGGGTTGGCCGTGTCGTACTGCGACACGACGCCGCAGCAGACGATTCGGCCATGCGCGTTCATACGGAACAGGGCACTTTCGAGGATGTCGCCGCCGGTGTTGTCAAAATAGACATCGATTCTGTCGGGCGTGGCGGCCTTGAATGCGGACCGGAAATCGGGGTCCTTGTAGTTCACCGCGACATCGAAACCAAGCTCATCGACAAGGATGCGGCACTTCTCGACCGATCCCGCGACGCCGACGACCCGGCATTGCTGCCGTTTCGCGATCTGGCCGACGACATGACCCACCGAACCTGCCGCTGCCGAGACGACCACCGTTTCTCCCGGCCTGGGTTTACCGACCTCAAGCAAGCCGAAGTAGGCAGTCAACCCGTTTGTGCCGAGGATCCCCAGGTGGAGCGCCGGGTCCGTGCCGGACGCGACCACCCTCAGCGTGCTGGCCTTGTGAACCGAATAGTCCTGCCAGCCGGTGGGCCCGACGACGACATCGCCCTCATGAAACGCTTCCGAGTTCGACGACTCCACGCGGGCTACTCCGGTACCACCCATCACGACACCGGCCCGCGGGGCGCCGGCATAACTTGCGCCGCCCTGAAGCCCCGCTCTTTGCCCGGCGCCGATGGTCAGGGCGAGCGTGCGGCACAGCACCTCGCCATCGCCGCAGGCGGGAACGGGAGATCGCTGCAGCTCGAAGTGCTCGGGCTTAAGCGGGCCCGCGGGAACAGAGGCAATCATGATCTGACGGTTTTCGGGCATGGAATCACTCCTTCAAAATCAGGGCCGGAACTGTAGCGCCCGTGGGACGAGCCGGGCCGGTTGGGATGTTACTTTGTACGCGTTCTCCACCCATTCGCAAATCAGACGCCGGGTGTCAGGCGGGTCGATGATTTCCTCAATCTGGAACCGTGCCAATTCCCAGGCGCTTCCAGGTGACAGCATCCTCGGGTATCCAGTCGTTCAGGACGAGGCCATCCATTTCGTTCACGCCCATGCCCAGGCAGCGAAACGAGAGCACGCCGAATACCGGATGATCGAAGACGATACGGTGGCTGAAGCGCGCCTTTGCCGGCGGCGCCGGCGTCCGCTCCCAAAGCGCCAGGTAGCGCGAAATGTAGGTCGCATCGCCCTGAAAGAAGCGTTCCAGCGCCGCCCAGATGTGTGTGCTCGTCCCCTCGGGCGCGACTTCCGGGAACCGCAGGCTTCCCTTCAACGTCTCGATGAGAAACCGCATCACCTCGTCCCAATTCTTCAACCGGTCGGCAAAGGGCAGGTAGCTCATCCACGAAAGGAAGCTCCCTGCCTCCGGCGACTGGCCCGCCCCCGGCCCACCCCATAGCCGATCATAGGCAGCGGTCCAAGCCAGGTACTTCATTCCTTCGCCGGTCAAAAGCGCCAGCCAGAGATACGCATTGATCTCCGTCCGGGCCTCTTCAAACGTCAGCGCGAAATCGGCGTTTCGTTGCCAGACATCGAGGCCGTCCGGCCGAAAACCGGCTGCCTCCAGAACTCCGTTCCGAGCGAATCGGTCGATATCGAGAGCGTTCAGCAGCGCGGGTAGCAGCGGACGAGTTGGGTTTCGGAGCCCGAGTTCATAAGCCTTCATGGTGTTTGCCGAAACCCCAGAGCGTTCTCCGAGTTCATCCAGCGTCAGGGCGATGGCTTCGCGTGAATCGCGGAGCAGGGAGCGCCAGTCTGTGGCCGCGTGGTTCATCCCAAAGAGGAACAACCTGTATCCATTGCGCTGTTGCTATGGCGCGGGACCATGCCCATCATCCGCAAGACAAGGAAGTGAGCATGAACCCCGGTCCGTCCCGTCCGCCCATTCGAGCCCTCGCGATTTGCGCTCTCGCCCTCTTCATACTCATTCCCGCTGCGCGTCCGTCGGCGGCGCGGGCGGTCGACCAGGTAGTCGCGATCGACTTCAATCGTACCGAACCGTGGGTAAACCCGACGCAGGTCACGACTGGCCGTCTAGAACAGGTTCCTTCGAACACGGCGCTGCTAACGGGGCAGCTCGGCTGGACCCGAACGTACCAGCAGCTCCCGCCTGATACTTCTGGGCCCACTCCTGGCAGCATGGTCATTAGCGCCGTGGTGACGGTTAACTTCCCCACCAGTACGGTTGTCAGCGCCTCCGGGACGATCTCAGCACTGTACGTCGCCACCACCCCCGGGGGGTCGACTTGCGGCAGTCCGACGTCGACGATCAGCGGCGTGATCAACGGCGGCACTTACGTGAAAGACTCGTACCTACCCAGCGGAACGCTAAGCCTGACCGGCACAACGGTCCAGACGAACACAAACTTCGTTGACTGGGTCGAAACTGATCATAACGATGCCCCTATTTTCCACTGCCGCGAGGAGTGGTCAGACGTGCGGACGGGCCCCGTGGCAGATTTCAGCGGGACGCACGTGTTCGCATCCGCCGTGACGGTCTCCATCGCCGACGCGGTGGAACTCGAAGGCGGGTCTGGCTCCAGCAACGTCCTCGCCTTCGTCGTCTCTCTCTCCGCG
>JANPDX010000140.1:0-6294 GCA_031431695.1 Dehalococcoidia bacterium | reverse complement strand
GTCCCTTCATCGTCGGGGGATCGATGCGGACATGGTCGAGCACCGTGGCGATGACCGTCTGGCGCCAATGCAGGCTGGCTGTCGGCCATGCGGCGCGCAAGGAACTGCCTTGCCCGGCGAAAGAAAGCGCAGAGCCGGAAGCCCGCTCTCGTGCCAGCTTCGACCGATTGCCTTCTAGCCGTGCTTCCAAGGTTGTCCGAACGGCGGTGAACTCGCTCTTGCTGATCTCCCTCCCGACGTAGTAGTCCTTCGCCAATTCCTCCAGGGCCCGTTCGTCCTTCTGGACCAGTTCCGCGACACCGGAATCGGAAGGTCCCTGCTTGGCTAGCGCCGCGCTGAGCGATTCATCATCGACCGCCTCGAAGACAAGTTCGGGAATGAGTTCGTCTAGCCCATCGGCACCGATTGCGCAGCGTGCGCAGTTTGTCTGGCCCGGCACCTTCTTGCAGATGTACTGGCGACTGCCGTCATTCCGGCGGCTGGAACGTAATCGCTGTCCACAACGCCCACACCGAAGCAGCCCGGTGAGAAGGGATTTGCGCGTCGTACCGACCGGGGAGGTTCGTTTCGCCTCGAACAGGCTGCGCAACCGCTTCGTGTCTTCGGGAGAATAGATGGCGGGCCACTGTCCCGGCCAGAATTGACCGTCCTTTTCGCGTTGTCCGCTGAGCGTCGCCGAAACCAACAATCTCTTCAGCGTCTGAGCGCGCCACGGGTTGCCTTCGGTCGAGAGCACGCCTCGCCGATGCCAGTCGAGCGTCAAACCATGCAGACTCTCGCCGGCGAACAGTCGGTCCCGTGCTTCTCGCAAGAGTGCGGCTTCCTCCGGCACGATCGACGAGAAGTCCTTGGCATACCCGAAGGCACGTCGGCTGTTGATGGAAGGAGCACCTCGCTCCCTCAACTCTTGCGCCTTGCGCCGCGAACGGATGCTCGTGTTCTGGCTCTCCATCCTCGCCTGGCTGACGAGCAACTCGGCGACGAACTGGCCATAACTCTCCCGCGTGTCGATCGGCTCTGTCACGCTTGCGACGAACGCCTTGTGCGGCTCGCAGGCTTCGAGCACGAGACCGAGATCACGTTGCTGGCGGCTCAACCGGTCCAACTTCCAGACCAGGACGGCGCCGATATCGCCCGCTCGCAGAGACTCCAGCATCCTCCCGAACGCTGGACGGACGACCTTCTTGTTGAAGGCGCTGAGGTCCGCGTCTTCGAAGACCTCCGCGACTTCCCATCCGCGAGTGGCTGCGAACCGTTCACAGTCTTCGCGCTGCCGTTCCGTGGCAGACTTGCCGCCTTCTTCGGGTTCGCGTTCGATGGAGATGCGGAGGTAGATGCCGACCTTGAGCTTTGATGTGTTCATGGTGGCACGTTGGGGCTAGGGATAACCTTTGTCAACCTCATCGCTGGGGCCGGGAGGCCCGGGAAACTGCCGGTGGATCAGTGCCGAAGGCCGGGCGTTTCCCCTTGGTGCTGCTGCCAAACACCCGTTGGGCGCCATGCCGCCAGCGGCGACGGAGCGCCGCGACTACGCTCCGGTTGGTAGCTGCGCGCTGCCGGTGGATCAGTGCCGAAGGCCGGGCGTTTCCGCTTCGTGCTGCTGGCGAACATTCGTTTGGCGGCATGCCGCCAGCGCCCACGAAGGGGCGCGACTACGATCCGATTGGTAGCTGCGCGCTGCCGGCCGCGCGACCCACCGGCCTCGCTTGAACCGCCGGACCCGCGACACGAGCCGGGGCGAGAACGAGTCAGCGTAACGACGGGCTTCGGCCGCGAGGACGAAGTAGCAGCCGGAACAGGCGCCGCCTGGCGCCTGGACTAAAGAGCGTGACGCGTGTGACTTTGTTGATGAGGGAAGCACCCCGGTTCACCGAGGCGCCGACCCAGAGTATCGAAACGGCCAGGATTCGTTCGCGTTTCGAGGGCACGTAGTCGAGCAAGTAATTGGTGAGGACGCGGGCAAGTTCGGCAGGGGGAAGCGGTTGCCATTGCGCGTGCGTGCTGGTGGGGTAAAAGCGTTTGAGACACCGAGCTTCCGGTACGAACTCGAAGCGGCCCAGCAGGGCCACCCCGAACAACCAGCTGGAGTCGGCATGCGCCTGGCCTCTCGTCTGGCGAATCCACAACCCGGCATCGACCACCGGCGAACGGCGGAAGAGGCCGCGCATGGCAACCCCCAGGTCCCATCCGAGCAGGAGGCGCAGGGCACTCCGGGCGGACCAGACCTCGCCCGGCGAAATCGGCGGAACACCCAAACTGGTGGTGCGTTCGCCCTCGAGTCTCGCCGAGTCGCAGTGCCCAAAAGCGAGCACGGAATCGGGGGCGGCCTCCAGCCGGGCAACGAGCGCGCCGATGTACCCTGCCGGATAGGAATCGTCGTGGGGCATCCAGAGAAAGTACTGGCCGGAAGCCGCGGCAAGCAGCGCGTTGTAATGCTCGACCCAGGACAGTTCGTCCGTCGCCGTGAGGAACCGCAGCCGTTGGTCGCCCGGGAAACGGGCCTGCAACTGATCCGCGGTATCATCGGCCAGGTGGCGGTCGCCGACGAGTATCTCCAAATTTGGATAGTCGGCGTTCCGGATGTTGTCCACGATCACGTCAAGGAAGCGCCGGGAGCGATAGAGCGGGATAGCGACTGTAACGAGGGGCGCGGAAGATCCTGTGGACATCAGACGAGAGCGTCGAGCAGGTGGCTGGCGAAGAGTGGCGCGCAGGTGAACTTACCGGTGTCAATGGAGAAGTAGCCGTCATGGGCGTGGACTCCGATGGCGTGGCGCTCATGCAGTTCGCTGGCGGGATCGTCAACGTCAACATGCGACTTGCCCCAGGAGAAGATGACTCCAGCATCTACCTGGTCGATATGCGATGCAGCGATACCCGGAACGATGCGGTCGAGTGCGGAGAGTGTTTCACGCGCTATCGCTTCCGCTCCCGGGACGGTGACCCGGCCTTCGCACGCTTCATTCCAATCTGGTGGCGGGGCCATTTCGTCGGACCAGCCCTGCAGGCAAGCGGGATACCAACTTAGATAGGTTCGAGCGGTGGGGTAAGTGGCGACATCGCCGTAGGGCCCGAGGACGAATGTGAGCGAGGGCATGTGGGCGAGATGGGCTGGCAGTTCACCCAGCAGCCGATACTTGAGACGGTAGACCCAGGGCCGGGTCGGCTGAACGCCCATCGAATCGTCCAGCCGCAGACGGTCTTCCCAGAGGCAGTTGACGAGGATGCCGGCTTCACGCTCCCAGCGGCCCCCACCCGCTGTTACACCCTCCACGCGAAAACCCGACGGTGTGCGCTCGGCGGACTCGACTCGCATACCAAATAGCGGTTCTATGTCGTCGGCAGCCTGCACCGCGGCGGCCATTTGGCTGCAAAACTGACCCAGGTCCAGGGCGACTTCCATGGTCTCTATGAGTCCGGCAACCTGGCTCGACTCGATCCAGTCCGGCCGGGCATCCAGTGGGAGTGGCCGCCAAAGCCACTGCGGGCGTTCCCCGAGGTACGCTCCGGCTTCGACACGTTCGTTGTACCGAGCCTGGACACGTCCGTAGAAGGCGCAGATCTGGTCGAACGACAGAAGCGAGTCACGCATGACCGCGTAGAGGAACGGCCTGGAACGCATGCTTGGCCAGTCCAGCGGTCTTCCGAGCCACGATTCCAGCAGCGGGCCGAAAGCGAGGGCCGCGTCAAGCATCAGCGATGCCGTCCGGAAGCTATCGTCGTTGGCATAGACAAAGCCGAGGTGAATCTTCGCCTCATTGCGTCCGCTGGCGCGCGTCATACAACCTTCGGCCTGATCAATCAGGGTGACGCGGTAGCCGCGGCTATGCAGGGCCAGGGCGGCGCACACGCCCTGAATGCCCGCGCCGAGAACCAGCGCAGTCGGCTGTAGTCGTCTCATTGTTGCTCGGATTGCTGGCGGCGAATGCGAACTGCCTTATGTGCCGCGCGGGAACTTTGCGGGCACCTGAGGTTTGATGAGGGATTCTTGATCGTCCGTCCAACGCCGGGATGTTGGCACCTCTTAGAGTGCCTGTCAAAGCAAAAATTGGGGGCGAGCGGAGCGTTCTGGGGCCGGCCAGAATTGGTGCCCTTCACGATCCCTGGTTGACGGACAAGGGAGCGGCCAAGCACGTAACCCAGAGACGGATTCGTCGCCCCCAATTCGCCGCAACCCCGCCACCCTCTACTATCCCTGCATGCGCGTCTGGACGAACACCAATGGGCGATGGGCCGAGGGCGATGCCGGACACGGCCTGCGCTGGTACGACCTCGACCGCCGCGACGACGGCGCCCTGCGCGACCTCGGGACGCGCTACGGCCTGCACCACCTCGCCATCGATGACTGCCTTTCGCCGTATCTGCATACACCGAAACTGGACGACTTCGGCGAATACCTCTTCCTCGTCATGGTTGGGGCGGCGCCGGGCACCCAACAGCTCGAATCGGAAGAACTCGACGTCTTTCTTGGCCCGGACTTCCTCATCACCTATCACGACCACGCCCAGCTGCCCCCGGCCATCCAGGCGGTCACCCAGGCCATCGAGAATAGAATCACCTGCCGGCCGGGAGCCGACGGCCTGTTCTACGAAATCGCGGACCGGAATGTCACCGCCCTGTTCCCACGGGTGACCGCCATCGGCGAAGAACTGGACGCCATCGAAGACAAGATCCTCGAGGAGAGCCGGTTCACCGAAGATCACCGGAAGGTCCTCAGCCTGCGCGCGGCGGCGGGCAAAACCCGGCGGCTACTCGCCTCTGAAATGCAGTTCATGCTGCGCTTCGGCCGCGGCGAGTTCCCGTTCGTCGATGACGCGAACCGGCCCTACTTCCGCGATGTTTACGACCACCTGCTGAGGGTGGACCTGGCGCTCGAGGAACTCCGGGAAGACACGGAAGTGGCGCTCAGCAGCTACCTCAGCGTCTTCAATAACCGGCTGAACGAAGTGATGAAGGTGCTCGCAATCGTGAGCGCGCTGGCGTTGCCTGGCACCGTCATTTCCGGTGTCTTCGGGACGAACTTCGACAACGTCCCCGGCCTCCATAGCAACTGGGGCTTCGCCTTGATGATGGGAAGCATCATCGGCGTGGCCGCGGGAATGGCCATCTTCTTCAGGCGCCGCGGCTGGTTCTGATGGACGTGAGCGCACTCGCTACCGATTCCGATGGCTGGCGGTTGGCGGTGGCCCTCGGGATTGGGCTGCTCCTCGGTCTCGAACGGGAGCGGCGCAAGGGCACTGGCCCGAGCCGCGGACCGGCGGGTATCCGCACCTTCGCGCTGGTGGCGTTGCTCGGCGGGATCGCGATGGTGGTCGGCGACACGGTGGTGGTCGCGGTCGCACTCGGATTCGTGGCCGCCGCGAGCGTTGTTGCCTACGCCCTCGGCGACCGCACGGACCCCGGCCTAACGACGGAAGTCGCGCTGCTCGTCGCATTTCTCCTCGGGGCGTTGGCCCAACAGGAACCGCGCCTGGCCGGTGGCCTGGCAATAACCGTTGCCATCCTCCTCGCATCGCGCGAACGCCTCCAGCACCTCGCATCCGAAGCCCTGACCGAACAGGAAATCCACGACGGTCTGCTGCTCGGCGCGGCCGCGCTCGTGATCCTCCCGCTGGTCCCGAACGAGCCGATCGGCCCCTACGACGCGTTCAACCCGTTCACCATCTGGCGGCTCGTCGTGGTCGTGATGGCAATTGGGGCGGCGGGGTACATCTCGTTGCGGCTGCTCGGCCCGCGCCTTGGGCTCCCGCTGGCGGGGTTCGCATCGGGCTTCGTTTCGAGCGCGGCCACGATTGGGGCCATGGGGGCGCGGGCGAGGAAAGAACCGGGGATCCTGCGGCCTGCAGTGGCGGCAGCGGTACTCTCCACGGTGGCGACGGTTATCCAG
Organism: Dehalococcoidia bacterium; assembly: GCA_031431695.1. Taxonomy (GTDB): domain Bacteria; phylum Chloroflexota; class Dehalococcoidia; order Tepidiformales; family Tepidiformaceae; genus Amarobacter. The sequence continues at coordinate 407 of JANPDX010000140.1, read as the reverse complement.
ATGGTTGTGGTGGTCGGGGCGACGGACCCAAACGCGCTTCGCGAACTCGCGCCGGCGATGGCCGCCGCCGGTCTGACCGCGGCGGCATACGGGCTGATCTTCGGTATCCGCGCGCTGCGCCACGAAGGCGGGATCAACCTGGCGCCAGGCCGCGCGTTCGAACCGAAGACGGCGGTCATCTTTGCCGGGACGGTGGCGAGCATCCTGTTTGTCTCGGCGGTGTTGAACGACTTGCTGGGCGAGGCCGGAGTCACGCTCTCGGCGGCGGTGGCGGGCTTCGCCGATACACATTCGGCGGCGATCTCGGTGGCTTCGCTCGTGGCATCAGGCCGGTTGGACGCGGAGGACGCGGTACTCCCGATTCTCGCGGGATTCACCACCAACTCCATCACCAAGGCGGTGCTTGC
>JANPDX010000139.1:0-20895 GCA_031431695.1 Dehalococcoidia bacterium | reverse complement strand
CGGCGAATCGAAGTTCTGGGGGAAGCGGATTCCAAGCAACAGCGCGCAGCCGATGGCGATATCGGTGTACCCGGAAAAGTCCGCAAAAATCTGAATCGCGTAGGCGTACACGCCGATGATGATTTCCAGCGAACTATGTGTCCCTGGTGAGGCAAACACCGGGTCGACAATTTCGTCGGCAAGGTAGCTCGAGATAACCACCTTCTTAAAGAGCCCGAAGAGGATGAGTTGGAACGCCGGCGCGGCCTCGATGAGGCGCTTCTGCATCGGCGCACGAATTTGCGGAGCAAATTCGGTGACCCGCACGATCGGCCCGGCTACCAGGTGGGGAAAGAACGAAAGGTAGAGCGCGAAATCCAGCGGTGACATCGGCTCGTCGATGTCACCCCGCGCGATATCGATCAGGTAGCTGATGGCGTGGAACGTGAAAAACGAAATAGCGATCGGCAGGACGATCTGTTGCAAAGGGATCGGGTTGCCCAACCGGAGTAGTCCGAACAAACCGTCCAGCTCTTCCGCGAAAAACCCGTAATACTTGAACCATCCGAGAGCGAAGATGTTGAGTGTGATACCGAAGGTGAGCAGCGCCCGTCCGGCCGGGTTGAGCTTGCCGTTCTCGTCCTTCATCAGCGCCAGGTCGCGTCCGATGGCCCAGTTCGCCGCGGTCGACGCGACCAGCAGGAGCACGAACTTCGGCTCCCAGAAGCCGTAAAATCCCCAGCTCACAAGTACCAGGAAGAGACGCCACCCAAGGTGCCACGGGCGAATAGCCCAGGCGATCGCGAACACCGCGACAAAGAAGATGGCGAAATCGACGGTCGGGAAAAGCATCCGTTCCTCATTAAAACAGGGAACACGACAGGGAACGAAACCGGGGCCGAACTGGGAACGCGGGAGCATGGCTTCCCGTCGGCCCTTGACATTTCGTCATGCCTGGTCTCAAGCTCCGCCGTCGCTGCTCGCGAAGCTAATTCACCGGGGTCTTAATAAAGGACGGTGACCCGGACGATTCCCTAAAGGAGCCTTACTTGAAGACTTTCTCAGCTAACGGCACACGGTTCGAATACGACACCATGGGCTCGGGCGAACCCATCGTCTTGATCCACGGTGTGATCATCGCCGACGCTGGCGCGCCGCTCCTCTCGCAGGCGGCACTCACCGGCCGCTACGAGGTCACGCACTATCATCGCCGGGGGTTCGCCGGCAGTCAGCCGCACACCGGCGCTTTCAGTATGGCGGAGCAGGCGGCAGATGCACTCGCTGTTATCCGCCACGTCGCCGGTGGCCGCGCGCACGTCGTGGGCCACTCGTACGGTGGCTCGATTGCTCTTCAACTCGCGCTCGATGCGCCTGAAAGTGTGCTGTCGCTTTCCTTGCTCGAGGCTGGCATCGGGGCCTCGATGGCCCAGGCTCCTGGGGATGGCGAAGCACTGGCTGCGATTCGGTCAGCCTACAAAGCGGGTAACCGAGCCGCCGCCGTCGATGGCTTCCTTAGGCTCGCCATTTCTACGGGCTATCGGGAGTCCCTCGATAAGTCACTCGCGCCCGGTTGGTTCGAACAATCGGTCGCTGACCTCGACACGCTCTTCCAGGTCGAGGGTCCGGCGCGGGCGGAGTGGCCGTTCAATGCCGAAGCTGCGAGGCGTATTTCTCAACCGGTTTTCCTCGCCGTTGGCGCAGAATCGCCGGAAACGCGTTCGGAGGATCATGCCCTGTTCCAGGCTTGGCTGCCTCAAGCCGAGTCCTTCGTACTGGCGGGCGCATCTCACGGCATGCAGATGCAGAACCCTGCCGAGATGGCCGAGGCGCTCGCTGCATTCCTCGCTCGCCACCCTATGCGCTCCACGGTTGGCGCATAGGTCGCAGTCTAGTCGTGCTCGTCCACACGTGTTCCATCTCCAGAAAACGTCTGACAGGTGCTCCCCGCGTTCGCCCAGGCCATTGCTCCGCTGGAAAAAGCATCCGTTCCTCGTTACAGACCGGCGCGCAGCGGCCGGCCACTCGCGCTGCATTGTCGCCCGGGCTACCGCCACGGGCGAACCAGGAGGCTCCCTCTCGCGCCGCCGACTTGTGACCAACGGCCATCGGCACATACTTTGTTAAGGTCGTGCAACCGCCGAACGGGCGCGCGGCTGGCGCGAGGACGGCGTATGGGAAAGTGCGGTCCATGAAATCCAACGAACCACGCAGCGGCTGGGTTCATCTGCTTGGTCTCTCGATAGTCGGAGCGGCCGCGGTTGCGGCTGTCGCGGTGAGCGCGATTTCGGGTGAAGCTCCTCCCAGCAATGCAGCAGCTTCGGACGCAACGGCGTCGCCTCTTCTGTCCGTGCGAATTTCGAACCTGGCCTTCGACGGCACTCCCGAGCCGTTGCCAACGCCCACCCCCACGCCCGTACCACCGCCCACACCAGCATCGCTCGAAGGGCTCCGCGTCTGGAGCGATGGAGATTCCACCAGCTACTACATGACGGTTTCGCTGTTCGCGATGGCAAACGCAGAGGGCGCGGTCCCGGTGCGGGCGGCGGACTTCAAGATCTCCTCCGGGCTACAGAACACCGTGTTTTTCGACTGGCGTTCGTACGTTTCCTCCGAAATGGCGCTCTACAACCCCGATGTGGTGGTGTTCATGCTCGGTGCGAACGATGCGATGCAGATTCGTTCGTACGATGACTACGGCGTCCGGGTGGGCGCAATCATGGACCTCATGAACCGCCCAGGCCGCCGTGTTATCTGGGTCGGCCAACCGAACATGCGGCCTGACCCCGCCCATGGCTACAACCCGGCGCTGGCGGACGCCATCCCGCCCCTGAACCAGGTCTTCATCAGCGAAGCCGCGAAACGCCCATGGGTTACCTATCTCGATTGCTACGCCCTCACGTCGTATTCGGAAGGTTCCTACGCCCCGTCGCTTCCCGACGAAAACGGGGTCGAACAGGTCCTGCGCGCCCCGGATGGGATTCACTTCAGCCTTGCGGGCGGACGCCGGTTGGCTCGCGGCGTGTGGGCGGCCCTGGTCAACTAACGGCGGAATGCCATCACGGGGTTCGAGAAGCGGCCACGACCACGCCATCATCCCCGCCATGCTCACGCTTGCCGCTACTCTCACGGCCCACCAGCGAGGCCGGTCCCGCCGCCCCGCCGTTCTCGCCTACGTCACGCATACCCGCTTCGCTTCCCCCGTCCTTCACTTCGCCGCCGGCGCCATCCCCGCCGCTACCACCGCCGCGCCTATCGACGTCGAGTGCCAGGTCAACGCCGTCGCAGACCCCTTCGCTTCCGGCGCCGTCCTCGCGATCCGCAACAACGCCGGAGCCCTCGACTACTCGATCGGCTACCCGTCCCCGGGCACCTGGGCCAACCTCGACACCGTCACATCCGGCCAGGGCTTCGCCTTGGCCTACGATTCCGTCGCCAACCAGTACCTGCTCGCCTACGGAGACGGCAACGACCTCAAGGTGCGCACCACCGCGACCGGCGCCGTATGGTCCGGCGCGACCACTCTTGTCACCGAGGCCAGCGCTATCGGTTCCGTCGCCGTCGCCGTCGACACCGCCGGAGACGCCTGCGTGTTTTACACGCTCGGCACAACCACGACGCTAAAGCGCCTACGGCGCACCGCGGGCGTTTGGGCGGTCAGTGGCACCACATGGAGCAAGACTGCCTCTGTTGCCTCTCTCACGGGCCTTAGCGCCCGTTGGAAGAATGACTACTACCTCTGCATTACCGGCACGGAAGTGACCACGAACCATCGGCGCCTCTGGGCTGTCACTATGGGCGACACCAGCCTCCCGGCGAACGTATGGAGCGGATTCTCCAACGTCGCCGAGGCCGACGCCGGCAGCGGGACGACGTTCCTCTACCCGTCGCTTCTCGCCATCAGCGACATCAGCTACGTCGTGTTCAGCCAGGTGGAATCCGGGAACGTCGCCGGGACCCGCGTGTTCATGGCTCATGCAATGCCCGTGCTCGGGCACATCGGCAACTGGACGGAGCCAGCGCCGACCAGCTTCACGCCCACCTACGGCGCCGCGCTCGCGCACTGGCCCGTTGGCGACGCCAACTACTCGGCCGCCACCGGCCTCTACACCAACTCCCAATCCTCTCGCGCCTACCAGCTCGCCGCCGCCCAACTCGGGGACAGGCTTGTTGCCCTCTCGTGGAAGATGACGCCGGAATCGTTCCGGCTACGACTCGAGCTGGAGAACAACGACGGACTGGCCGGAGCCGCGCCCGCCGCCCTCCAACCAGCGCCGGGCCTAGACCTGGTGATCCAGCACGGCTACGTCAGCAGCGCCGCCGTCCCACCCATCGCCGAGTACGGCCTCCAGCTGCGCTGTCTCATCCGCCGCGTTTCACGCGTCTTTGAGCCAGGCCGTTCTCGCCTCATCATCGAGGCCGACGGACCATGGGAAGCGCTCTCCCGCTTCCACGCCGTCCAGGCATGGACAGCGCCGGCCAGCACCACCCGCGCCGCCATCTTCCAGCGCATCGCCGCCCGTGCCGGGCTTGTGGTCAGCAACGCCAGCGCACCGCGCGCGCCGTCGACCGCATGGACCACCGATACGCCCGCCTTCACCATCGCAGCCAACGAGCGCGGAGATACCACCCTACGCCGCCTGCTCGCCCCAACGCCGGACTTCCTGCGTCAGTCCGCCCTTGGGGGCTTCGAGATCTGCGGCTTCTCCGATACCACCAGCCAGCAGGATTACAGCGTCAACCACGACCCATCCAACGTCCGCCACCCGGCCATCAGCGTCACCGACGCCGAGGAGCTCGAACCCAATTGGCTACGCCTGCAGGGTCCCGACCGCTACGCCGATTCCGCCTACTTCCAGCTAACCGCCGGAGCCCAAACCGAAGACCCCGCCATCGGGCCTATCGGCGCCGGCCCATGGTTCGCCTTGCTTCGCGACGCCGACGCCGGGACGGACGCCAAGGCGATCGCGCGCGCCATCGCCGGGCTTCGCCGAATCCGCCAGGTAACGCCACGCGGGCAGCTCATCGCGCCCGCCCACGTCGGACAGGAGCTCTACGACGTCGTCGCCAGCTACCACACCATCATCGTCGGCGCACAACCCACCTACACCAGCCGCGTCGTCGGCCTCAGCCTGGACTACAAGCGAGCACCCGCCAGCGGCGCCCCCGCCTACACCACCACCCTCGACCTCGCCGACAAACTCGTGTTCGAGTGAACCGCTTACCCCAAGAACCGCGCGCGCCAGCGACCGGCCGCAATCCACAATCCACAATCAGGAGACCCGCACCCATGACCGGACCCACCCCAACCTACCGCGAAAGCCCCATCGACCCCCGCACCCTCGGCTGGCTCAACCGCGGCCAACTCGCCCAAGACCTCGGACTAACCGGCGAGCGCATCACCCAGATGATGTACCAGGCCAACCCCCGCCACCCCCGCAACCTCCGGCTACGCGCCGCCACGGTCACCTACAAAGGCCGCCGCTACACCGACCCAGACTGGCACACCTACGACCCTTACCCCGATACCATCCGAAATAGCGAGCACCCTCAATGACCGTCTACCGCGGAAAAGTCGTCAGCTTCGCCAGCGGCCCATGGACCGCCAGCATCCGCCTGGACGGCAGCGCCGCCCAGACCATCGAGAACGTCCCCGTTGTTTCCCATATCGCCGCGACTGACATGGACGTTGGCAACAAGTGCATCGTCGATACCGGCGACCACAACCACCCCGCCGACTTCGTCGTCATCGCCGCATGGCCCGGCCCGCCGGACCCGCACGGCACCCATCTGGCGCTCACAGCCAACACCCCCGCCGCCGTCGGCACAGCGGGCGCCGTTGGCGTCGGGACCGCCGCCGCCAAAGACGACCACGTGCACGCCCACGAAGCGACACACCTACTCCACGACACAGCCTGGGCAGCCAAGGGCGACATCGCCGCCGCCTCGGGGAACGACACAGCGACTGTTCTGACGGTGGGTGCGAACAACACGGTCCTGACGGCGGATTCCGCCCAGGCGAACGGCGTAAAATGGGCCGCAGGAGCAACTGGCATGAACAAAGTGACGGGTTCTGGTTACGGTGTGATGCCCGCGGCGGCTTCCGGCATCGACCCGGTCAACAGCGGGGCGGGGTGGACGAACGGAGCATGGTCACAAGTGCTCGCGGCAACAGCCGAAGCTGACAGCATCATCGGCATTATCTATGGCTGGGACACACTGCTAAACACCACCCGCGTCGAGGCCGAAATTGAGATAGGCACCGGAGGCGCGGGATCCGAGGTCGCTGTTGGCTACATACCGGCCTTCAAGCAGCAGGGCTCCGGCGGCGGTGCCAGCAACTCATCCGGCGAATCCATTGACGAACGCCCAATCTTCCTTCCTGCCCCTATCGAGGTCGCTAGCGGAATTAGGGTCGCCGTTCGACTTCGGTCCAGCAGCACAACGCTAGAACCGATGGACATCCGCCTTATCTACGCAAAGGCGAGCGAGCTGGTGGCGCGATGACAGCACCGAAGTGGTACGCGGTAGTTGAGAAGGCGACAGGCGTCCCGGTTAGCTTCGGCACCGTTCTGGCCGAAGTGCTACCGGCACACCTGGAGGCCATCCCCATCGAGGCACAGCCGAGCAAAGCCGCACTGACACGATGGGATGCCGCGACCAAAGCGATAGTCGCGATCCCGCCGCCAGTGCCGCCACCGGATCGCGTCGGTGCGTTCCTCGCCGATGCCACGGTCCAGGCCCTGTTCGAGAAGTTGAGCAGCGGCGAACGAGCGGCGCTTGCGGACAAGCTCAGGAGCAAGCTCGGCTGACTTAAGCCGGCAGCCGATGCCCGCGCCCCGGCCGGTACAGCGCCGCCGCTTCGCGCACGGACTCTTCGTCCAGGAGCAGCGGCTGGCCGCGCACACCCCGTTCGGCTGCGAGCGCCACGCGCCCCACCTTTACCCAGTTCGACAGCGTCGCTGGCGGCACCTCGTACCGCGCCGCCGCTTCCCGCAATGAAAGAGCATTCATAGGTGCCAGCATACGGTTCGGTCGGCGCACTGTCCCACCTCGCGAGAAGAATTGCTGGCGACCCTGAGCAGATTCGAACTGCCGATCTCCACCTTGACAGGGTGGCAAGATGTACACCCTGACCGGTTGTCAAGGTGGAGATCGCCCAGAAGTTGCTAAAGATGGAACACTTCGCTAACATTCCGCCCCGTGGGTTCCTTTCCACCGGCGGACGAAGGCCCGGCGACGCTGAACGACAGCGGCGCCGCCGGGCGCGTCCCCTTCGGCACACCCACCCGCAGCCGTTCCGACACCACGATCCCCTCTTGGGTCATCGACGAAGTACTCGCCTCAGCTACGCCCGTCGTCCGCTGGTTAGTCGTCATCCTTCACCGCCACGCCTGGCAGGCCACCAGCGCCCACGGGTCCCGCGTCCTCTGGTGGCGCGGCAGCTTCGCCGAACTCTCCCGGCTCACCGGCGCGTCAAAGCCGCACCTGATCGCCGCCGAGAAATACCTGTCCGAGCGCGACTACCTGACGATCCACACCCGAACAGACGTTCGCAAACCGCACACCATCAGCGTTCCGCTTGACCGCCCGAGCGGTAACAAATTGTTACCGCTTCCCGAACCTAATCCCGCGCTACATGGTGATGATCTAGATCCACTGACTGACAGACGCTATGAGAAGATCATCACCACCACCACCGCCGAAGAAGCGGTAACAATTTGTGACCGCCTTTCCGCCTACGGAGTCACCCGCCCCGCCGCCTGGATGAAGGCCGCCGGCCCGGCCCGCTGCACCGAAGCCCTTGACTACCTCGAATCCCTTGACCCGGCCCGGATCACCAACCCCGCCGGGTTCCTCTACCGTCTCGTGCACCACGCCGAAGCCCCGCCCCGGCCTTTCGCCCGCGCCGCCGCCGTCGATAGCTTGGAAGACCGAAAAGCCAAATACACCGGCGGCCTCGCCGCCCGCATCAGGAGCGGCACCCAATGACTCCCGCCGAAATCTACGACGCCTTCATGGCCTCGCGCCGAGCCCTACGGCTCGCGCCCAACACCATCAGCTGGTACGAAGCCGTCTTGCCCCGGCTCATTCGCGTGCTGCCCGAAGACCCGGCAGCGGTCGACATCGAGGCATGGCTGGCCATGGCCCCGAGCCGCGCCACCGCCCGCAACTGGTTGCGCGCCACCCGCGCCATGTACCACTGGGCTGGCCGCCGCTACCAGGTCCTCGACATCAGCGCCGACGTTCCGATGCCCCGCCCCGGCCGCTGCCAACCCCGCGTCTTCACCCGCGCCGAGCTCCGGCTTACCTTCGCCGCCGCCGCCCGGCTCGGGCCTCGCGACACCGCCATCATTACCACCCTGCTCGACACCGGCGTCCGCGTCGGCGAGCTCGCCAGCGTCCGCACCGAACGAATCAGCCAGGAAGACGTCTTCGACTTCAAGACTGGCGAACGTCTCGCCATCGCCGTCCTAATCGTCGACGGCAAGACCGGCGAGCGCCGCGTCCCCGCCACCGCCGAGACCGTCGCCGCCATCATGCGAATCGCCCCGCCCACCGGGCAGGTCTTCCGCGCCCTCAAGGGCCCCGACCGCCCGCTACCCGTTTCCACCCTCAAGGATCGCGTCCGCGACATCCTCACCCTTGCCGGGCTCACTGGCCGAAAACTCGGCCCGCACACCTTCCGGCACACCTTCGCCACCAACTACCTGAGAGCAGGAGGGGACCTTTATCGGCTGCAACGAATCCTCGGTCACGCAACCATCAAACAAACTCAGGTCTACGTCAGCCTGAGCGACGGCGACGCCTTCGCCGAGCACTCCCGGCTATCGCCGCTCGTTCAACTAAGGAGTTCCTAAGTGCCTGCCATCGAAATCCCCGACACCGCGCCCCGCAAGCCTTGCGCCGAATGCAAGGCCCCCCTTGCCATGGTCTACAACCCCGTCACCAACCGCATAATCCCCGTCTCCCTCGCCACCGGCCTCAGTCACTTCGCCGATTGCCCGAACCCCGCCCGATTCAGCCGCAAGACCCGCCTTCGCGTCGCCAAAGGCGCCATGCTACGCCCCGCCGCCGAGCCGAAGCCCGCGGCGGTCCAAGGACTGATGTTCGAATGACCATCACCGCTAAAGCAGGGTGCGCTTGTGGATGGAGCGAAAGCATCACAGTTATTCGTGGGTGCACTGGTGGCACTAATCGAGGTGGACGGTGACTAACCCCACACCCCTGAGCGATGGCGTAGTAGCCGCGCTGAAATCAATCGCAGTCGGACGCAAGGCGCTCGCTACCATCGACGCACTGGAGGCTGACCTCGCCACCCTGACCGCCGAGCGGGATGCGCTACGGACGGCGCTGGAGGAACGAGGCCACGGCCCTGATTGCAACTTTTACATGCGCTTTCACGCTTACTCGGGCTACCGATGCGATTGCGGGTTCGATGAACTGCGCCCCGGCGTATCGGCCAGATTCATTGCAGAGGAACAGGAAGACGACAAAGCGGCCCGTGAAGCCTTGGGAGGGAACGACGATGACTGACCTCTCCGCCCTCACAGACACCGAACTCAGTGAGCGACTTGGAAAGGCGATGGGCTGGCGCTTTGATAGAACGTGGCTAGACGAAGATGGCCGAGTCCGTGACATACCACACTTCACCCACTCCCTCGAATCGTTCCTGCGCAACGTCCGCAGCCACGCCAAGCTCTGCGCCGTAGCCCTCGGACCCGCCAGATGACGGGCCTCGCCATCGCCGGCTGGCTCACCAGCCCACTATTCGAACGCTTGCCCGGCCACCCGCAAAAGGTCTACAGCGAGCCCAACACCGGCGCCCGTGGCCTTGCCCTTCACAGCATCGAGGGCTACGGCCTGCCCCTCCGCTTCTGGTCCAACCAACGCGAGCCCGCCGACCCAACACGCTTCACCCGCCACGCCGCCGCAAGCTGCAAGTTCATTCTGATGCGCACCGAAAAGCACAAACAGCTCTACCCCTTCGCCGCTTCCGAATGGTGCACCGGCGGCAGAGAAGCCAACACGACAACCTGGAGCATCGAGGCCGAAGGCAAAGCCTGGGAAACCCTCACACCCCACCAGACCGCCGGCCTCATTGCCATCTCCAACGCCTGGGAAGCCGAATACGACGAAGCGCTGCTCGATAGCTACACCGTCCGCAGTCACCGCGCCATTGCCACCGAGCACGGCTACGCCCCGACCGCTTGCGAATCAGGCCGCTACGACCAGGCCCGCCAGGCCCTCTACTACTACCAAGGAGAAGATCCGAACATGACACCCGCACAAGTCGAGGAAATCGCCAGCCGCCTATTCCTTCCGCTACTCGCCCAGGCGGTCGGCGCCGATGAAGAAACCTTCACCGACGACGAACGCCTCGAGGCCATCCGCAAGAAGCTCGCCCTCCCGTCGCGCGAACGCGTCGAGGCCAGCTTCGACCAAATCCAACGCCAGCTATCCATCGTCTCCGGCGCCATCCAGCGCATCGCCGATGGCTCAGTCGAGGCCGCCGCCATAGCCGCCAGCGCCGCCGAACCCTCGGAGTAACCCCGAGCCCTTCGGCTACACTCACCCCAAAGGCCTGCTGAACGCAGGTCTTTTCGTGCCCAAGCCCCCGCCCCTTCGGCGCTATCAACTCGAACCGTTCCGCGCGATTCTGGCCGCCGCCGAAGCCCACGACGCCGACGTGCTGACCGTGATGATGGCCCGCCAGGCGGGCAAGAATGAACTGTCGGCCCGCGCCGAAGGAACCTTGCTTGCCACCTACGGCAAGGTCCGCCAGCTACCCCGAACCGGCGTCAAAGCCGCCCCGACGAAGTCGCCCCAGGCCGACCGCTCGCGCGACCGCCTGTCCTCGTTCCTTCGCCAGGCCGGATTCCGCCGCCCCGCCGGCCTCCTTGCCGGTGATGACTACGTCACACTCGGCACCGCCCGATGGTGGTTCGGCTCCGGCGAGCCGGGAGCCAACGTCGTCGGCGGCACAGCCGACCTCCTCCTCGAGTTCGACGAGGCCCAGGACTTCGACCAGGACAAACACGACCGCGATTACGCCCCGATGGCAGCCGCCACCGCCGCCGCCCGCGTCTACTACGGCACCGCCCTTACAGACTTCGACCTGCTCGCCACCATGCGCGAGCACGCCGCCGCCCTTCAGGCCAAGGACGGCCGCCGTCGCGTATTCGACGTGCCTTGGACCCGCGTCGCCGAAGAACTACCGGCCTACGCCCTCTTCGTGGAGACCGAACGCGCCCGCCTTGGGCACACCCCCGAGACCCCGCACCCGGCGTTCCGCACCCAATACGAACTGATACCCATGACCGGCGCCGGGCGTCTGTTGAACCCCGCCCAGCTCGCCATGCTCCAGGGCGACCACCCGCCCCACGGCGCACCCCAGACCGCTTCACACAACGTCTACGTTGCCGGGCTCGACATCGGCGGAGCCAACCTTTCCGGCGCCCAGAGCCCCGATGAAACGTGGCTCACCATCGGGCGCTCGCGATTCCCCGGGCGCGGCCAAACGGCAAACCCGTCGATAGATGTCGTCGCCGCCTACCGCTGGATCGGCGTCGACCACGACACCAGCCGCGGCGAAATCCACGAGCTCCTAACCGTGTGGAACGTCGCCCACGTCGCCATCGACGCCACCGGCATCGGCGAACCCATGGCCGTCCACCTTGCCGCCCGCCTCGGCGAACGGCGCGTCTCGATCGTCAAAGTCACCCGCGAAATCAAGTCGAGTCTCGGCTACGACATGCTCGCCGCCGTCAACACCGGCGCCCTCAAAATCTGGCGACCGGCACCGGCTGACCCGCTGCACGGCGAACTGCTAAAGCAGCTACGCCTTTGCCGCAGCGAGTTTCGCGCTGGTAAGCTCCTCTGGCACGTAGACCCGCGCGACGGGCATGACGATGCAGCCTTTTCCCTGGCGCTGCTAGTACGGGCAGCCGAGCGAGGGAAGCCACGCATTGCACAGCAAGCGAGCTTCCGATGATCGCATCACTCCCGGCCCGCATCGCGTCCGACCACGCAACCAACGAACGCCGCCGCCTCTACACCGAAAATCGCGCCTACTACGCCGGCCAGCACACCATCAACGCGCGCCGGTCGCCTGGCACGAAAGCCACCCCCCGGAACCTGACCGCGCTGTTTACCGACACCATCACCGACCACCTGGGCAAGGCCGCCGTATCCTTCGGCGTCGGTAGCCCCGCCGACCAGGTCGACGAATACGTACTCGCTTCGCTTGCCGCCGAGGATTCGGAAATCCTCGACTACGACACCGAGATCGCCGCATCGGTCGACGGCCACGCCGCCTGGAAGATCACCTACGACGACCAGCAGCGCCGGCCCCGCGTCGCCCGCGTCGCGCCTGAGACCCTCTGGATGCAGGGCGCCGCCGATAACCCGCTTGACATCACCACCGTCGCCCAACGCTACAAGGTCACCCGCGAGGACTTCCCCATCCTGTTCCCCGGCACCCTTGCCCTCGGTGCTCGTGATGCATGGATCACCGAGGAATGGACCGCCGCCCGCTGGCGCGTCTGGCTTGACGAGGCTCTCGCCTTCGAGCAACCGAACCCCTACGGGTTCATCCCCTACGTCGACTACCCCAACTACCGGAACCCCGGCGAGTACTGGGGCCGCGGCGACGGCGAGCGCATCCGCCCCTTGCAGGACCGGCTCAACTACGCCAGCGCCGACCTCGACGACCTCATGGCCCTGATGGGACAGGTTGTCGTCCTCGAAGGCATCACCGACGCCGGTGACCTCAGCTGGCGCCCCGGCGCATTCTGGACGCTGCCCGAAGACGCCAAGGCCTACGTCCTCGACCTCTTGGGCGAGGGTGGTGTGACCGGTCGCCTGGAGTACATCGAGAAGCTACGCAACTTGACACACGATATCGGCCGCGTCCCGACGTCCGTTCTCGGCGCCGCCTCCACTCGCAACCTCAGCGGCATCGCCTTGCAGACCGAGCTCGGCCCGCTACTCCGTCTTGTCGCTCGAAAACGACTCACCCGATCCGCCGCGCTACGCCGCCGGGCTCAGCTAATCGCTGCGCTCGGCTCGCAGTTCGACGGGCTGCCGGACGCCAGCCATCTGCCGGTCACCGTCAGTTGGACTGAAGCCCTTCCGTCAGACCGGGCCGACGAACTCGCCAACGCCGAGGCCGAGGCCCGCTTGGGCCGCGACCCCGAAGCAATCCTTCGGACCATCGGTATCGAAGACCCGGCCGCCGAGCTTGCCGCTCGGATCGACTGGACCAAACGCGGTCTACCAGGAGCAACGCCAAATGGAACTGGAAAACGAACAGACCAACCCGACGCCGTCGGCCCCTGATCCCACCGACACCCTTACCCAAATCACCCAGGAGCGTGACGACGCCCAGACCGCCCTCGCGGCGGCCCGTGCTGACCACGCGGCGGTGTCCACCGTCGCCATCGCAGCGCTTCGCGCCGCTAACCCCGTGCTGCCTCCGTCAGCGTTCGAAGGCGACTCCGTCGCTGCCGTCCAAGCGAACATCGCCGCCGGCCTCAGCCACTACGAACACTTCAAGGCCCAGGCCGCGACCAACGGCCACGCACCCGCCGCCCACATCCCCGCCGGCGCTTCGCCCGCGCCAGCCCCCGTGTTCGGGTCCGCCCTCCAGAAAATCGTCTACGGCCTGCAGAACCGCGGCTAACCCCGCCCACCCCAACAGGAGCCACCAATGCCACTCACCGACGCCCAGAAAGACTGCACCGTTATCGAAGCTTCCGGCCGCTGCCGGGTCACCCTTGCCGGCACCGTCGCCAAAGGCGACCTGCTCGGCTACTCCACCGGCTGGAAACGCGCCCTCGCCACCGTTGGCGGCGTCATCCACCCGCGACTCGTCGCGCTGGAAGACGGCCTTTCCGGCGCCGTCATCGAGGCCGCCCAATCCGCCACCCTCGGCGGCAACCGCTTCTCCGGTATCACCCTCGGCGCCCGCGTCTACTGCGCGGAGGGTACGGACAACGGCAAGTACACCGAAACCGCCCCATCGACAACCGGCGATATCGGCTACCCCGTCGGAAACGCCATCGACGCCACGACCATCGCCGTCGCCCCAGGCTTCCACACCGTGCCCGAGATCGTCGTCTAACAACCACCACCGACCTGCGCCTTCTCTGACCTGCAAGCCAGACCAAGGAGCAACCACCAATGGCCCTCACGCTTACCGAAGCCAACAAGCTTTCGAACGACCAGCTCATGGCCGGTGTCATCGACACCATCGTGTCCGAAAGCCCGGTCCTCGAAATCCTGCCGTTCATCGACGTCGTCGGAACCGCCGTCACCTACAACCGCGAGAGCGTCGCCCCGACCGTCGCCTGGCGCGCCGTCGGTGACGAGTGGACGGAATCGGCGCCGACCTTCAGCCAGGTCACAACGAGCCTGAAAATCCTCGGCGGCGACTCCGACGTCGACAACTTCCTTCGTCAGTCGCGCCGGGACACGAACGATCTGCCCGCCATCATGCTCCAGAAGAAAGCCAAGGCCCTCGCCTACGAGTACGAAGACAAGTTCCTCTACGGCAACGCCACCACCGACCCGCTGACCTTCGACGGCATGCACGTGCTTGTCACTTCCGGCCAAACCGTCAGCGTCGGCTCCGGCGCCACGCCCGCCGTGCTGTCTCTCGCCAAGCTCGACGAGGCGATCGACAAGGTGAAGCCCGGCAAACCGAGCATGATCCTGATGAGCAAGGCCTGCCGCCGCCGGATCTCCGTCTACATGCGGGCCAACAGTTCCCCTGTCAACTTCTCCATCAACGAGTTCGGCCACCGCGTCATGATGTGGGACAGCATCCCGATCTTCGCGAGCGACTTCATCAGCGACACCGAGACCATCGCCGCCGGCGTCTTCTCGGCCAAGACCGGCGCCGCCAGCACCAGCATCTTCTTCTTCCAGACCGGCGAGGACGCCCTGGCCGGGCTTAAGGTGGGCGACTTCCCGACCATCGAGAACTTCGACAAGCTCGAAACCAAAGACGCCAGCCGAATCCGCGTCAAGGCCTACACGTCGCTCGCCCTCTTCCGCACCCTGTCCGTCGCCAAAATCGACGGCATCAGCACCGGCGCCGTAACCGCCTGATTCGAAGCAAGCCGGGATGCAGGTCCCCGGCTTAGCACCAGCGCCGGAGGGGAGCCCGTACCTCCCCTCCGGCGCACAACTCCCGAGGCCGCCAATGTCCATCACTCAGGCCGCCCTGCTCACCGCCACCCGCATCGAGCTGCGCGACGAGTCATCTGTCACCTGGACGGATACCCAGGCGCACGCCGCCATGGATCAGGCCGTCGCCGAGTACTCCCGCCACCGCCCCGCCCAGGGCGAGGCCACGGCAACCATCACCACCGTCCTCCGCGTCGAACCCTTGACCAGCTGGACCATCACACCGCCCGACCCCGACCTCACCATCAAAGCCGTCGAGTACCCCGTCGGCGAATGGCCACCCCGCTACGTCCGCTTCGACCGATGGGGCGACAACCTCACGCTGCACACCGACGCCGAGCTCGTCGCCAAGAGCGTCCGCATCCTCTACACCACCCCGCACTACCTCGCCGCCGCCGCATGGGCGGACTTGCCCGCCACCGCCCTCTACATCCTCGCCGTCGGCGCCGCCGCCTACGCCATGCTTGCCATCTCGAGCTACAACTCGAACGTCATCACCCTTCACCCGGAAGCCGCCGAGCGCTTGCGATCGCTGGCAGCCGAGAAGCTCGCCCAATTCCGCGATGCCATCGCCGTCCGAACACCCATCCAGGGCCTGCTTCGCCGCCCTTACGACGAGTTCACTCAGACCGACATCGTCAGCTGGCCCAACTAGGAGGACCGCCATGACCGAACGCGCCGACAGCCACGCCCTTGAACACGGGGAATACACCACCGCCGCCCTCATCAGCACCATCGCGGCCATCCGAGCATTGCGAGGCGACCCATGTCCGAACCCGAACAACCCCGCACCCGTGGCGGCCAGCCGGGCAACACCAACGGCCAGGGCCGTGGCCTCTACTCAGTCGGTCGCGGCTGGACACAGCAGCAACTCGCCTTCCTGAAAGCCGCCCGCGACACCCGCACCGACCGCGCCGAAGGCGTCGCCCAGGTCAACGATCTCCTCATGGGCGAACTGTTCCGCCTTGCCCAGGGCGGCGACGCCGACCCTGTCACCCTTCGCATCCTTGCCGAAGCACTGTTCAAGGGCGCCGCCCTCGAGGCCAAGCTCGGCGCCAACCACGACCAGGCGAAAGCCAACGACGCACTAGCCAACGTCCTCGCGGATGTTGAGGCACTAAGGACCACCAGCTAATGGACACCATCCCCGCCCCCGCCATCGTCGCCACCGCCTACGCCGTCGCCGCCGCCTGCATCCTTGCCGCCGCAATGGCCGCCGCCTATGCTGCCCGCATCCTCAGAAAGTGGACGCAAAGCGATCAATGAGCCTGCTACTCGCCTTCGCGATCCCCGCCCTGATCGGCGCCGGATACCAGCTACTACCGAAGCACCCGGCCACCGAGATCCTGATCGCCGCCGCCTTCCGTTGTGCCGCCGCCATACTGGTTGGCGCGCTGATTCTGGATCTGCTGAGCTCTCCCCTCTACCTTGACTTTTCCGGCATCTGAGACCGCGTTTCTTTGGCATCAGCGTTCCATCAACCCGCCTTCATCTGTCATGCTCCCGCGCGGCAACGGCCCGGCTGCCGTTCAACACACTCCGCTGCGCTCCGAGGTTCGAATAACTACGCCCCACCGTCTCCCTCCCCGGCCCTTCCGCCGGTGGGGCTCCGATGTGCGTGGGCCCGCCGCCAACCGCCGCCACTGGCGGGCCCACCTTCGCCGGCCGGTCCGGTGCGCGGCGCGCGCGGTCGCATAGTCAGTTAATGCGCCCCGGCCCACCCGGCGGGGATGCTGCCTCTGTCGGCCATTCGTTCGCTCGCGCACGATAGTCCACAAGCCGACAGACGCAGCTACCGAAAAACCCTTGTTTGAGTCTGCGCAAACGCACGTAACCATCTCTTAGCACCGTTGCAAATCAGCCCTTCGAATGGCCGGGCAAAGCCCAAAATCGTTAAGACGGCGCACACCCTTCGGTAAGTGTGCGCGGCGGCCCACCCTCTTTTTCATGCAAGCCGCTTCGGGCCTCGGGCGGGCCACCGCGCAACGGTGCGCCTTGGCACCCGTTCTTCGCCGTCGGTAAAAATGCCTGT
Organism: Dehalococcoidia bacterium; assembly: GCA_031431695.1. Taxonomy (GTDB): domain Bacteria; phylum Chloroflexota; class Dehalococcoidia; order Tepidiformales; family Tepidiformaceae; genus Amarobacter. The sequence continues at coordinate 3,695 of JANPDX010000139.1, read as the reverse complement.
CCCTGGCGCCGCTCCGTTCCGGTCGCTCTGACGCGGTGGTCCTCCTTCCCCCCGCCCCCCCTCGGATTCCCGTCGCGGAAGGCGCGGCGGGTTTTTCTATCGCTAAACGGCGGGGCGGGCACCCCTACCGTCGTCGGGTTATCGCGCCCTGCTCCCTTGCCGCCCGCCCAAAAAAAGGCCGGGCTCCGGTCCCCCCGGTTCGCCTTCGCGTTCCTTTCTATTCCGGGGCGGCACCCGTCGGTGTACGGCCTTTTTTTGGGCGTTCGGCTGCGGTCGGGCTGAAGCCCCGGATGGCAGCGCAAGGGTCGGGCCGGTCGAGCCGCCCTCGCTGCGCTGCGGGCCCCTGCGCTGCCACCGGCAGGCGCTACCCGGCTAGGGCCGGCGCGGGTTCGCCCCCTCCCGCCTTATCTCTCGTTGTGGTGGTGTCCTCGTGGCTGTTTTCTCTCTGGTCGCTCTTCCTTCCGCCGTCCTCGGTGCTGCGTTCGCATCGGGCTGCGCGGGCCTTCCTGCTACCCGGCCTTCGGTTCGCGCCGGTGGCCCCGTCTGCGTCGTTTCGTTCGCTTCCTTCCCCGTGGCCTGCGGGTTCGCCCGTGCTTGGGCGGGTTCGCTTTCCCGGTCCGTCCTCGTGCGCCGTGTGGCCGGCGGCTGGTCGGTCTCGGTGCCGGTGGCCGGTGCCCGGCCCATCGGTGGCCGTGGCCGCTTCCCGGTGCCGGTCGGTGGGTTCGCCGCTTCGCCCGCTGCCGCCGTCGCCCTTGCCCTCTCGGCGGCCCGGTAATGGCGCGCCTTGCTGGTTGGTCGTGGCGTCTCTGCCCGCATTGCGGCGCCCGCTTCCTCTGGGAGCCGTCCATGTATCTCGCCTGCGATCCCTGCGTCGCAACCCTCCCGGAGTACGCGTAATGCCGGGCTTCGGATGGCTGGCCTTCTCCCGGCTGGAGTGCTCCGCACCGCCGCCGTCCTGCCCCTTCTGCGGGCGCGTCGCCGTTACTTGGGCCTCGGTCCCGTTGTGCCAGGCCTGCCGCCGGGCGCTCTCGCTGTTGCCCGGCCCGGCCCGCCGTTCCGCCCTTGCCGTCGCGCACCTGTTCCCCGCCCCGCGTGGCGGCGTTTCCCCAGCCGTCGCCGCCGGCCAATTGGGGCTCCTCTAGTGCCGCCCTGTAGCTGCGCGGCGAACGGCTGCGCCAACGCCGAGCAGCTCGGTGACTACCACCACCGTACCGGATGCCTTGACTGCGACTGTCAAGCGCCGTCCCAAAACCCGCACCACTACGCCCGGCCATCGGCCCGGCGGCAACCCGTCCCGCCCCCCATCGTGCTTGCCCGGCCCACCCTCCTCTAGTGCCAACCGTGTCTCGCGAAAGATGGGACACTATGGTAGAATTAGACTCGGAAAGGAACCCAAACCCATGCAAATTCCCGCGCAATTCCCGTTCCACGCCACCGTACGGTGGCCCGCCCAAAACGGTGGCCTCGACCTCATGGTCAATGTCTACGCCGAGTCCAGCGAAGCCCTCGCGCTCCGCTACGAGGAGACCGTCACCCTCTTCGCCCAGATAGGCGCCGTCGCCGTCGCCCGCACCGAGCGAGCCAGCGAAGCGTTCGCCGCCGCCATCCCCCAGGCCGAAGCCCGCCGCCAAGCCGCCAAGCCCGTCGCGTCGGCGCCTACCTACCACCCCGAGGACAACCCCGAGGACAACGACGACTGGCCCGATTGCTTCCACGGCGAAAGCAATTGGCTCCGGTCCAAGTTCCGGCCCGGCGATTACTACATGCCCGGCTGCATGTGCGAAATCAAGAAGGGCCGCATGGTCGCCCGCCGCGAGCAGGCCGCCCGATGACCGCCACCCAAGCGTCCGCAACGTGGCTCGGCCTTGCCGCCTATTGGCGGGAATCCGCCAGCTTCTGGGCTTCGGGCCTCTGGCCCCGCCGCCATCGCTACTGCGTCACCGCCGCCCGCAAGTGCCTTACCGAAGCCCGCTACGCCCGTACTCGCGAACTCACCCCGGCCTGCTACGCCGCCGAGCCGTGCGATGAGTGCTTCGACGCCGAGGAGGTAGCGCCTATCGAACGCTGGTAGCCGCCGCCCTCGCCGCTCTTGGGCTGTTCGCCCAGGAGCGGCCCACTCAGAAAGGAACCTGCTATGGCAACATTCCACCCCCTGTCCCTTCACGGCATCCCTCTATGGCGGAATCCCACCGGCGACGAGTGCGACTACTGCCTACGCGAACCGTGCGAGTGCAGCGCCCGCACGCTTGACCTGATAGCCGAGAGCGACATCGATCCGGAAGTCACCGCCCGCGCCATCGCCGCCCGGTCGATGGAGCGCCGCTAATGCAACGCGAAGCCGTCGTCCTTACCAAAACCGAGTTCGCGGGGCTCTTTCGTAACCTCGCGTCCGCCGTCGCCGTGCTCGAATCGGAAGGCAGCGACTGGCCTGACGCCCACTCCCGCATAGTCGCCGGGCTCAACCGCGAAGCCGCGGCCGCGGCGCACATCCGCGAAGCCGTCGCCCGGATCGACCTCGCCTTGCAATTCGAAATACTCATCAACGCCCGGAAGGTCAGCTGATGCCGACCCTCATTGAAACCGCCCTCGACCTCTGGCCCGCCCGCTTCGTGCGGCGGGTCGAGGCCGCATTCTTCGACCCGGCCTCCGGCCTCTGGTCGGTCGAACTGGAATGCGGTCACGTCCTGCTCGGCCTCCCCGCCGTCGCCGAGCGCCTACCATGTGAAAGGTGCACTCGTTGACCGAAATTCTCACCGTCGCCTTCGTCATCGGCATCCACGCTACCGTTGCCGCCGGCCTCTGGTTTATCATCTACCGGTAGCTTGATCGTCCCCGCTCTGGCCCGGCTGGTTCCCCTTACCAGCCGGGCCTTACGCTATCCCCGCCATGCTCACGCTTGCCGCTACTCTCACGGCCCACCAGCGCGGCCGGTCCCGCCGCCCCGCCGTCCTCGCCTACGTCACGCATACCCGCTTCGCTTCGCCCGTCCTTCACTTCGCCGCCGGCGCCATCCCCGCCGCTACCACCGCCGCGCCTCTCGACGTCGAGTGCCAGGTCAACGCCGTCGCGGACCCCTTCGCTTCCGGCGCCGTCCTCGCGATCCGCAACAACGCCGGAGCCCTCGACTACTCAATCGGCTACCCGTCCCCGGGCACCTGGACTAACCTCGACACCGTCACGTCCGGCCAAGGGTTCGCCTTGGCCTACGATTCCGTCGCCAATCTCTACCTTCTCGCCTACGGCGACGGCAACGACCTGAAGGTGCGCACCACCGCGACCGGCGCCGTATGGTCCGGCGCGACCACGCTGGTCACCGAGGCCAGCGCTATCGGTTCCGTCGCCGTCGCCGTCGACACCGCCGGGGACGCTTGCGTGTTCTACACGCTCGGCACAACCACGACGCTAAAGCGCCTACGGCGCACCGCCGCCGTTTGGGCGGTCAGCGGCACCACATGGAGCAAGACCGGCTCTGTTGCCTCTCTCACGGGCCTGAGCGCCCGTTGGAAGAACGACTACTACCTCTGCATTACCGGGACGGAAGTGACCACGAACCATCGACGCCTCTGGGCTGTCACCATGGGCGACACCAGCCTCCCGGCGAACGTATGGAGCGGATTCTCCAACGTCGCCGAGGCCGACGCCGGCAGCGGGACGACGTTCCTCTACCCGTCGCTTCTCGCCATCAGCGACATCAG
>JANPDX010000138.1:0-4847 GCA_031431695.1 Dehalococcoidia bacterium | reverse complement strand
CTGTGTGGTGGTGGGCTATCTGGGCCTGTTACTAACCCCGTGCCGCGGGTTGGGGTTGCGCGCGCCCCCCCGCACACCCGCACGACCTGTTGCACCGACTCAGGCCGTCGGCCGGGCGCGCCCGTTGCGTTACCGATAGCGGCGGGGCTTGTCCGATTTCCTGGCCCCGCTATGGCGCCAGGGAGCTGCCCTGGACCACCGCGCGGGTACGTCGACCGTTCGAACTCTGTTAACGTTTTAGGCCTCCGCATGAGTGACCCACCCGCCACCACCAGCAACGCCGAGAAAAGTGCTATCCGCCGATTCGTCTCCGTGTCCGAGCGTGGAACACGGCACAAATGAGCCCTCGCCGCACAATCGCTATCACGGCATCAGCCAGTTTCCTTGCCCCGCTCAACTCCACCATGATTGCCGTCGCCCTCCCCAACGTGCGTGATGACTTCGGCATCGGGGTTGGGCCGCTCACGCTCCTGATCAGCGTCTACCTCGTCGCGGTAGCCGTCAGTCAGCCGGTCTCGGGCAGGCTGGGCGATAGTTTTGGTCACCGTCGAATGATCCTGGCGGGGTTGGTGGTGCTGTTTGCCTCGTCGCTCGGAGCCGCGGTCGCGTGGAATTTCTGGGTCCTGGTCATCTTTCGAGCCTTCCAGGGCATCGCCGCCGCGATGGTCATGCCGAATGGCACGGCCTACCTCCGGCGGCGCCTGAATGCTGGCACCCTCGGACGCTCCATGGGCTACAACGGGGCAGCCGTCAGCGCCGGCGCCGCAGTCGGTCCCGTTGTGGGCGGCCTTTTGCTCTCCGTGGTTGGGTGGCGGGCCATGTTCCTCGTGAACGTCCCGGCCGCCGCTATCATCGCGCTCTTCGTACTCACCTTGCCGGCTGACCACGACATCGGCGCCTCCCGCCCGCGAATCGATTTCCTGTCACTCGCCAGTCTCGGGGCGGCTTTTGCTGGACTGGTCATCCTCGGGAACGCTCCCCGCCTTGACAATCCGGCGCTCGTGGTCGGCGCATGTTTGGTGTTCCCCGCCGCGATTGCGGTGTACCTCGCGCTCTTTCGCCGCAGGGGGTCGGGAGCCGTCGATCTCCGGCTCTTTACTCGCGCGGACTACGCGTCCTCGGCAATCACTACCGCACTCTCGAACCTTGTCATGTATACCGCCCTGGTCTCGATTCCCATTTACCTGGATGAGGTACGCAACGTGAGCGTGGCTGTGATCGGCCTCATCCTGTTCTCGCTCAGCGTCTCTACAGTCGTCATGTCGCCGTTTTCCGGGGTCCTGGCCGATTCGCGAGGCCCCCGCCAGCCTGCAGTCGCCGGTGCGACGGGGATCCTTCTCTCGGCGCTTGGGCTGGCCCTGTGCATTGGCCGATTCGCCCCATGGGCGGTGGCCGTGCCGCTGGCGGGGATAGGCGTCGGGATGGGCCTCATGGGCGCGGCCCAACAGTCCGCGGCTATTCGCGCGTGGGGCATTGAGGTTGCCGGTTCGGCTTCCGGTACGCTTTCGATGATGCGCTACGTTGGGTCAGTGGCAGGCGCTGCCCTGATTGCCGGTCTCGTTGGCGCGCACCCCAACGTGGGTGAGATCCGCCTGCTCGCCCTTGCGCTCGTGGCCTGTGCGGTTGCAAATCTCGCGGCCGCCGCGATGTTCGGCGTCCGGGACAAAACGGCGGCCGCGTAGCCAATTCCGCTGACAAGAAGGGGCGGCACTCAAGGGCTCGTGACGTCACCGTCGCGCGAGGGTCAACCCTGATTGCGGTTCCGGCTACTCGCCCATAGACTCGAATTTCCGCGTCCTGAACGCCATTGAGCGCTCGCCGCTACGGAGTGAAGCATGTCTCTCTCAGAATCACAGGACGCTGCCGTTCAAAAGAATGACCGGTTGGACGCGCGCCTCGAACTTATCGCCGTCATCCTCATCGGTCTCGCCGCTACCGCTACCGCGTGGGCCGCGTTCCAGGGCGGACAGTACGATGGCCAGATGCTCACCGCGTTCACGCAGGCCAACCTCAGTCTGAACGACGCAAACGCGCTTTATAACGAGGGGACACAGACGTACGTCCAGGATGAACTGATCTTCCTGCGCTACGTCGAGGCTATCCAGGAAGACAACGACGACCTTGCGAACTACCTGCGAGACTCCCTGATGAGCGACCAGCTCGTCGCCGGAATCGAATGGTGGGAGACGGTCGGCAAAGACTTTGACACGCCGTTTGTCGATGAAAACACGGACTATGTCATCGAGGCTTACTTCCAGGCCGACGAGCTTTCAGAAGCGACCGACGCTTCCTTCGAGGAAGGACAGGACGCGAACAAGACCGGCGACACGTACAACCTGCTCACCGTGCTGCTCGCCGGCGCTCTGTTCGTCCTCGGCATCGCCACTTCGTTCAAGGTCCTCCGCGTGAGAGCGGGCCTCATCGGCATCGGCGCAGTGATATTCGTCGTCTGCACCGTCTGGATGCTTACCCTTCCTGTAGCCAGCTAGCCGTGAGTACGGCGTGCCCGGCCAACATCGCCGGGCGCGCCCTCAGCCTTCCCCCGAATTGTATCGGGCGAGGGCTACCTCCCCGTCGTTTTCGAAAGCGGACGCAATACTACCGTGTAATCCGCCGGGAGGTGGGGCAACATCCCGTCCCGTGATCGCCATTTTGGACTCACGAACGTGGCCAACGCCGCGCGGACAAGGGTTGCCGCGCGGTCAAATGGCCCTTGCGCGCCCTTCGTTCAGCGAAAAACAGGTTGAATCCGCCAGGTCGCAGGTTTATCGTTACCTTCGACGGCCCGAACTTCCTTCGCGGGCAAGGAGCCTCACGAAATGGCCACTCACACCCATTCCACCGAATCGGCGCGCCGCGACGACAGCTCTGTTTCAACCCGCCGCACGGCGCAGTCCCCGACGGAAACATCCCTCACCGAGGAGCAACTGCGGAACTCTTCGGGAGTTGCTGCCGAACGGCTGTACGCGGGCGGGCCACCCCCATCGGCGAACTCGGTGCTGCAAATGCAGCGCTCCATCGGGAATCAAGCGGTCGCTCGGCGATTGGCACAATCGCCTGTGCCGGTTCGGACGGTGCAACGGAAGGATGCTGCCCACGGTCCAAGCGTGAAGGCAGCCCCTGGCGTTTCACAGCAAATCGGCACACCGCGGGCTGCGGAGAGTGTGTCTGGCGCTCGCCAGATTCTGCCGCCTGCCCAAACGGACGCGGAGAGCATCCAGCGCAAGGCCGTGGCGAATGTAACCGCGGTTGGCCTCTTCAGGGACGTGGGCAATGGCCTCTTCGGCAGCGACACCCCGGTGAACGCGAACGATGTCCTCGCCCTGGTTCGGGCCATTCGCACGTCCGACGAAGCCAGCGGTGAACGCACGAACATCAAAATTATCACCGGCACCCACGGCACCGCTGCTGGACACCTGGTGGGTGAGCCGGTTTTCTACAAAGAGGACCTTGCGAACGAAGGACACAAGGGCGGTGGTGGCTGGGTCAACGTTCACAACGTTCGAAATCAGACGAAAGCCCAGGTAGCCGCCTGGAAGAACTCCCAGTCCAACTTCGCCGTGATCATGGCCTGGTGCTACAGCGCTCAAACGGAAGCGAATTGGGACATCGTGAACGCCACCTGGGAAAAGGGCTCGGACGGCAAGAACGTCTGGGCCTGGTAGCAACCAGCCTGTGACCGTATGACCGTCTGACCGCTAAGGTCGAGACGAGCGTCGAACGGGCGCTCACTTCGAGTGGCGAGGCAATCGGATGCCATTGCCTGCCTTGTTACCGAGACTTCGCCCGAACGCTTCGGTGGCGAGGAGCGGTCGTCTTACGGGAACCCGCGTTGTCCGGGTGACGCAGCGATGCGACGATTTCGCCCGTCCATCCCCGCCCGGAGGCCGTACAGACCGTGAAGATCCCTGTTGAAGAAGGCTACTTCCGAATTCCCGAGGGCGACGCTGACCCGCCCGTGCTCCTTGGCTCATACAGCCCGGCCGCAAAGACGTACTTTTGGCCCCGCCGCAAGCGATGCCCGATTACACTCGAGGCCGTCGAAGACTGCGAACTTTCGACAGAAGGGGTGATCTACTCCTGGACCTATGTGGTCATGCCATGGCTCGGGAGCATGGAGATGGACAGCGGCGGAGGCTTCGGCGCCGTCCAGGTCGATCTTGAGGAGGGTGTCCGCATCCAGGCTCCGCTGGAGGGAAAGATGGGCGACTGGAACATCGGCCAGGCTGTCCGGCTGGTAACGCGCACCTTGGCCCGCGACGCCGACGGGAATGAACTCTGCACCATTGCTTTCCGGCCGACGGAGGCAACGCTGTGACGATGGAACGCGACGTTTATGTGATTGGTGTCGGCATGCACCGCTTCGGCAAGCACGACGTGAGCCGGCGAGACATGCATTACGCGGCCGGTATGGCCGCACTCGAAGACGCCAACATCTCGTTTCGCGACGTTGGCGCCCTTTACACCGGGTATATCGGCGGCAACATGCTGGATGGCGTCAGCTTCGCGAAGGACTTCGGGCTTACAGGACTGCCCGTGATCCATGTCGAAAACGCCTCCGCAACCGGTTCAACGGCTTTTCGTGAAGCCGTAATGGCGGTGGCTGGTGGCAACACTGAGGTCGCGATGGCAGTCGCATTCGATGGCCGGCTGGGAAACATTGCCGCTGCTGGCGGGCCGCGGCGTCCGACGATGGATACCAACCTTTTGCCAGCGGCCTTCTTTGCTTTTTGGGCCGTGCGGCGCATGCACGACAACGGGACGACGGTCGAGACCTTCGCGAAGATCGCTGCTAAGAACTGGAATCACGCGCGCCTGAACAAGTTCGCGGAACGCCAGGCCGAACG
>JANPDX010000137.1:0-4937 GCA_031431695.1 Dehalococcoidia bacterium | reverse complement strand
GGCAATGTCGAACGCACAGGCCGTCGCGAGTATTCGTCCCCCGAGTGAGCACTCCTCACCCGCGAGGCCATTCGGAGTCCCCGTCCCATCCCAACGCTCGCGAGCCTCGCCCATAACCCGCGCCGCCCACGGGTGGTCCATCCGCGTGACCGCGTCCCGGGCGGAACGGAAGGTTTCAGGATCTCGCCATCCGCAGCCTTCGCCTTGCTCCTCGGCCGTGCCGACATGCAGCAGCCCGGCCAGGACCACCTCATCGACGGCGTCGGCGGGGACCGCCAGTTGATCGGCCATCATCCGGATCAGGGCCGCGGTGCGCGACGCATGCAGGGCCTCCTCAGCACCGCTGGATGCTGCAAGCCATGTGTTCAGCCCGGTGACATCGCCTGCATCCCAGAGGCGGACTGAACGTCGAAGCGACTGGAAGGGCGCGGCCGATTCGGGCTGCCCGCGAAGCCGGTACCAGGCGGCGGCGGCAATGGCGGCGCCCAAAGTCGCCCCGGCGAGCCCGATCGCCGTCGCCCGCACCGCCGTGTCCGCCGGGTTCATCCCCAGGGCAAGGGCGAAGCCGGGCCACCATCCCATCATCACCCCATGGTTGTCGGCAGGTAAGGTCCGTTAGCGGAGAATCAGAAAGACCCGCGGCTCGAACGCCACGGGTCTTTCTGATCGCCCGTCCGATTCAGGCGGGAACAGCGTCCGCGAAGAAGGTGTTCGTCACTTCCTGGCCAATCTCCACGTTCTGGATCCGCGCGCGCTGCAACTGTTCCCAGTAGTAGCGATAGGTCGCACGGTCGTGAAGGTTCCCCTCGTGCTGGATCGGGCCCCAATCGGCGGCGTAGGCCTTTAGCAGGATCGCTTCCGCTTCCGCGACTTCGTGGTGGCTCGGCGCCATTGCACGGGTGATCGGCTCGATCTGCGCGGGGTAGATGCTCCACTGCCGCAGGAAGCCGAACTCGTCGTGCGCCCGCTTCGCGTCGTTGTAGATGAAGTCCACATCCTTCAACTCAAGCGTCACGTTGTGCGCCGGGACGATGCCGTTGGCCAGGGCCGCCGCCACCATTTCGGCCTTGGCGCGGTGGAGCAGAGCGTGTTCGAACTGGTGGGGCGAGCGCATGGCAAACGCTGGGATCGCGCCGTGGTGCGCGCTTACGAAGTCCATCAGGCCAAAGTCGAGCACCTGGATATTCGGCAGTTCCGCCATCTGCCAGACTTCCCGAAGCGCGCCGTGCGTCTCCATCAGCGCGTGGATCGGGATCTCGCGCTTGATGCCTGTTCGCGCACCCGTATCGCGCACGTAGTCGATCATCTCCGCGAGTTGGCGGGCCTTAACTGTCTTCGGGATAGTGATGTACGCGAGACGCTCTCCGGCGGCAGGCACGATGATCTCGATGTCCTGCTTCCAGTGCTCGTTCGTGTAGTCGTGGATGCGGACACCTGACATGTTGTGCTGGTTGCCGGCGCTGTTCTGCATCCGCACGACCATCTCGGCGTGCGGCTTTTCAGCGCCCGTTGGCGCGCCGTCTTCGCAGTCCATCGTGATATCAAAGACGCCGCCCATGCGGTTCTGCATTTCGAGTGCCTTCGAGATACGCTCTTCGGTCCCGGCGAAATGCTCGCACGTCGGGATGATCGGGAAGGGCTTCTCGCCTTCGAACAAGACTTCGTTGGGGTGGCGTGGCATGGCGAATTCCGATTTTTGATTTTTGATTGGGGATTTTGGATTCCCGCAAGGGCGTAGCGAAGAGTATGCCGGATGTGCCGCTCTAACGGGAGTCTGTCACATCCCCCATCACGGCAGTTGTTATCCTCTCGGGAACGCATCTCTCACGGTCAGCGAACCATCCTCGTTCCCTTGCGCGCTGGAGTGTCATCGTGACTGCTTTCGCTTCCCGCCCCTATCTCGGTGGCGACGACATTCAAACGCTGGTTCGCTTCGCACGGGAATGCACGGCTGCCCGCAGGCCGGCGCTGACCTACTGGAATCCTGGCGACATCGCCTGGCAGCTGGGCATGTTCCCGCCGGGCGCCGATTTCCGTGGCCATGTTCGTGTCTGGGAGGATGCCATCGGCGTGGCCGCGCTCGCCATCTTCGAACCGCCTTTGAACTTCGCCTTCGATGTGCACCCCCGGATCAGTCCCGATACGTCCCTCGCGCAAAACGTCCTCGATTGGGTTGAAGAGTGCCGCCGCGCGATTCTCGGGTCCGAAGGAGTCGTTCCGATCGCCTACCGAACGCTGGGTGAGTCCACGCTCTCGACGGAAGCCCTCGAAAGCGACGCTGCCCGCATCCAACTTCTCGAATCGCGCGGCTACCGCCGTGTTGAGCGTCACAGTGTGCGCTACGCCCGCAGCCTGGACGAACCGCTTTCCGAACCACTCCTGCCCGCGGGCATGCGTTTTCGCAACGCGACCGAGGCCGATATCGAGGCCCGCGCCGAACTCCACCGCGACGCATGGTCGGTCTGGGGCCCTTCGAGTTTCTCTGCTGCGCGCTACCGCCGTCTCCGGGCACAATCGCTCTACGACGAAGCACTCGATGTCGTGATTGAAGACGCGGACGGACGGCTCGTCAGCTACTGCATCTGCTGGTTCGATGCAGCCAACCACATCGGACACTTCGAACCGGTTGGTACCCGGCCGTCGCAGGCTGGCAAGGGCCTCGGCCGCGCGACCATCCTGGAGGGGCTGCGAAGGCTGCAGCAGCGAGGCGCGACAACCGCCTTGATCGGCACGGCCAGCGTGAATGCCGCAGCGCTCAAGTGCTACGCAGCCTGCCGATTCCAGCTCGTTGAACGCGCCTACCTTTATTCGAAGCACATATAGTCAGAGGCGAGAGCGGAAGCTCTCGCTTGCCCGGAGCATGTTCGGCTGCTCGTGAGCCGGCGAAACTTCCCACTCGCCACGTGCGCCAGAGCCTGACTCAGCCAACCTTCCAGTCACCCTGGGTGATTGCGGGATCCGTGATCCGTCCGAGCGCTTCCCAGAGGGTCACATAGTGCTGCGGGAGGAGATCGGCTCCGGCGGACATGATGCTTGAGGTCGGACTCGTGTTGAACTTCTGAACCTCGAAGCCGGCTCCCTGTACGAGGGTCCCGTAGTTCTGCTGAATGTCGAGGCGGTTCTTGTCTCCCGCTCCCGCGTCGAACTTGCCCTGGGCCAATTCTGCCTGCGCCTCGGCCAGTTCGCGTTGCTTGTCAGCGTCGCCGCTGGCGGCCGCGCTGGTGGTCAACGTGGCAATACGCAACTTCAGGACTTCCTCTCCGCCCTGGAAGTATTCATCGGGGTTGCCAAGCATATGGCCGAACTCGTGAGCGAGGATCGAATATGGGTCGCCTTTCCACGAGTTCTTGAACGCCGCATCGACTTCAATCTCCACGCGCTTATCGTTCTGGTGCGTTTCCAGGTCGGCGATATGGGCCTTGGCTTCCGTATGGAGGGCGCCTCCTGGCCGGTAGCCCACGGTCTTCAGCTTGTCCTCGTTCTTTTCGTGGGCGGCAAGTTCCCCGGCCATCTTCTTCTTCTCGGACTTGATAAGCAGCTCCATGGTGCGTACGGTCAGCGGGTTCTTCTTCATGCCCGCCGCCTTCATAGCCGACGCGACTGCCTCGGCGAGCTTCTTTGGCTTGCCCTTGGCCACGTCGGCCCCGGTCAGGATCAGCGGGACAGGAACCGAACCGGGCAACGCTGACTTGTTCACCGCCTGAACAAACCCGATCAGATTCACCCTATCCTGGTCGGTTATGTTGCCCTTGGCGTCGAAGTGGATGGTCTTGATGCCGTACACCTCGATGAGGTGGCTGAGCCTCGCCTCATCATGGTTGGCCATGCTGCAACGCTGGCTCGCTTTGTCATGTGCCCGCTTTTTGACATCCTGATCGGCGAAGTTGCCAACGTTCTTCGTCGCCCCGGTCGGATCGCCCATCTGCTCGCGGCCGAATCCGGTGTTGACGCTCTTATCCTTGCTTATCTTGACGTCGAAGTGCCCATCAGCCAGCGATGCCGCCCGCTCCACCCGGACGATCGGCGTCACCACGAGGTCGGTCCAGCCGACTTTCTGGCAGGAGAAGGTGAACTTGCCGCTCCATGCCGCTTCGCACTGGCTTTTGAAGGCGGCGAACATCTTTTTCTGCGCTGACGCGCTCCAACCGCCCGGCACAAATGCGTTGTCGACGGTGTTGCCAAACTGCATAAACGGGCGGACGGTGATGATCAGGCGCCCTCCCGCCACGTCGTACTCCACGTCGAAACGCCCCATGCCGGTCGACGGAATATTCTGCAATTTTTGGCGAGATGCGGGGGTGCCGGTCAGTTCAGCGATGAACGCCTGTTTGGTCATGCCTCCCGTAACCACGCGCTGGACCTGGTTCGCCCGCACCAACGGCCCTGTGGACTTTCGCTCCACGGAAGAGCCGGGGGTTCGCTGGCGCTCAAGCAACTTCACCGTCGCCTGGTTGCCCATGACGCGTTGCAGACCGGCGATCTGGCTCACGTCGAACGCCAGGCCGGCGAAGGCTCCTTCGGAGCCAACTCGCGTTACAGGCATTGTTTCCGGGGCGGCTGCATGCGGGTGGCGCGGACTGTGGGTGGCCGCGTCGGGGCCGTTCGAATGCGTTGCTGGGACCCTCGCGGCCATTCCAATTACCTTCCGACAGTTGGGCGTGCGCGAACCCGCGTCAATAGCCAGAGCTTCGGCGGAGCGAAGCCTGACGCGGACTATACCAGACTCTAACCGGGCCGAGCGAGTTTTCGGCTCGGGCAAACGATCAATTCGAACCGCTGCCTGCGCCGCCCGAGCCCGAATTGGCATCGCCTACTCGTCAGCCGCCACTCCACAGCGCATGCTTGGCGCGCGAAACCCGCAGGAGGGACCCGCCATGGGAGAAAAAGAAACGGCCGAACGCTCGGTAGGCGCAGGTCAGGTCACGGAGATCATCGAA
>JANPDX010000136.1:0-8815 GCA_031431695.1 Dehalococcoidia bacterium | reverse complement strand
CGTGCCCACGGCAACCAGCAGGAGCCCGGCCCCTGCGAAAAGCCGAGGCTCGTACCGGTGAAACCAGGCGGCCACGGATCCGGAGGCAATGATCGACCCGAGGAACAGCAGCGTGAGCAGCAGCCCGGCCCTGTCGAGCGACACGTCGAAGTCGTCGGCGAGCACCTGCATGGCTGGCCCGAAGGACGTCGAATAGACGCCGATGACCCCCAGCGCGAGACAGGCCGCGAATTCCAGCCGGCTCACCCTCGGCGGCTCAGTCTTCGATCCGGCGGGCGATACGGCCGTCCCAGCGCATCCATTCGATAACGCCGCCGGCGCCACGGAGAAACTCAGCACGCTCTCCCCGGCGGGGACCGCTGAGTACGGCTGTCGCATCGGCACCAGTGAACACGAGTTCGGCTGGCGGCAGCGGGATGGGCCGATGTCTCCGCTCAGCAAAGCCGCGTTCGGGGGAGACATCGGTCACCGTCAGCCGGCCATGCGAGGCGCGGACTTCCAGGCGGGCCAGTACCGACTGGTAGACGCCCTCGTACTCAGCAACATCGGGCTGCGCCGGGAGTGCTACAGGATCCGGTTTGGCGAAGCCGAGGAAGTGTTCCTGGCAGGCGTCGGCGATGGTCTGACGCGTCTCGCGGCCGGTGTCGGCGTTGGTGAGCACGGTGACGGCGAAGCGCTTCGAAGGCACCAATTCGAACGAAGAGAGGTGCCCGTTCGTCGCTCCCCCGTGCTTCACGAGCTTCTGACCATCGCCGGCCCAATCGAGCATCCACGAGACGCCGATTGACTCACACATGCTGCCGGCCGGGCGTTGCACCTCCTGCATGGCCGAAACCGTCGCCCGGCTGAGCACCCCGCTCTCGCGGGCTTCGCCAAGGTGCAGTGCGGCGTAGCGGCACTGGTCGATGACGTTTGAAGTAACGCCACCGCCGGGCGCGATACTGCGGGGTGTGTTCCATGGACGGGCGACTTGCGAGCCGTCGCTGGTGACGATGTGCCCGGCGGCCACGCGATGGGTGATGGCCTCTTCAGGGAAATAGAAGGTACGGTCCATGTCCAGTGGCTCGAAGATCGTCTCGCGGATGACCTGCTCGAACGGTCGCCCGTGAAGCGTTTCGACGATGTGGCCGGTCACATAGAAGGCGGCGTTGCTGTAGGAGAACGTGTGCCCGGCCGGCACAAGCTGCGGCGAATTCGCCATCTTCCGCACGATCTTCCCGATCGCATCGTCGCCGCGCCCGGTGTCCTTGAAGTAATCGCCAACATAGCCCGCATGGTGCGTCACCAGGTCACGGACGGTGAGCCGGGCTGCGTCTTCTTCGGATTGGAGGGCGAACCATGGCAGGTAGGTTCGCACGCTGGCATCGAGATCCACGCGCCCGGCCTCCACCAGTGCCATCAGAGCCGTGGCAGTGAAGGTCTTCGATGTCGAACCGATCTGGAAGAGCGTCTCCGGTGTCACGGCCAGTGGGTGGTCGACATTGGTGATGCCCACCCCGGCGGCATAGATGATGCCCTCGTTAAGGACACCCACGGCCGCACCGGGGACCTGGAGCCGCGCGATCTCGGCTTCGGCGTAGTGGACGAGTGGTTCGGGAAGCGGAAGGACATCCATGGCGCGTGAGTATAAACTGAGTTCCGAGTTCCGAGTTCCGAGTTCCGAGTTCCGAGTTCCGAGTTCCGAGTTCCGAGTTCCTTCCGGAGTGTTTGCCAGCCCGCGGCGGTTCCGCCAGTATCACGTCGCAACTCACGAAGGAGTTTCTCCATGTCTGATGACGTGCTGTTCGAAAAACGGGCGGACGGCGTAGGCCTTATTACGTTGAACCGGCCCGATAGCCTGAACGCGATGGGCGGGGCCTTGGTCCCGATGCTGGGACAGTTCCTCGACCAGTGCGAAAAGGATCGCGACGTGCGCTGCGTCGTGCTGACCGGAAACGGGCGAGGCTTCTGCGCTGGCGGTGACGTCCGTGGTATGCAGAGCCGCAACGACGGGCAGTCGTCCCCGCGCGGCGATGGCGATAGCAACCCGGCGGCGCGCCTGGTCGCCAGCCTCGACCGCAACACAGCCGACCTGAGGGAGTGGCACGACAACACGTCGCTGCGGCTGCACAACATGGGAAAGCCGACGGTAGCGCTCGTGAACGGCGTGGCTGTCGGCGCGGGCTTCAGCCTGGCCCTCGCCTGTGACATCCGCATCGTGAGCGAAAGGGCCCGCTTCGGCACGGCGTTTCGCAACGTGGGGCTGAGCGGCGACTTCGGTGGATCGTTCCTGTTGCCGCGGATTATCGGGTCCGGCCGAGCGCGGGAGATGTACTTCACAGCGGAGATCATCGACGCGCAAAAGGCCCTGAACCTTGGTATCGCGAACCAGGTCGTCCCCCACGACGAGCTGCTCAGCGCTGGACTGGCATTCTGCACCAAGCTCGCATCGGGTCCGACGGCGACGTACGGCCGGATGAAGCGAAACCTGAACCTCGCGGAGACCGGGACATTCGACGACGTGCTGGACCAGGAAGCATTGCTCATGCGCATCAGCGGCATGAGCGCGGACAGCCGCGAGGCGGTGCGGGCCTTCGTGGAGAAGCGCGAACCGCAGTTCATCGGAGAATAGCGACCCAGCCACGAAGGAGCGAAGGAACAGAAGTTTCGACGAAGCAGAGGCTCGAGGAGCTTCGTCGCCCCGTTCCTTTGCGGCGACAACAATTGAAGGAGCCACGAAGTGGGACAGCTTGATGGAATGGTTGCAATCGTTACGGGCGGAGCTCGTGGTATCGGCGAGGGGATCGCATCGGTGATGGCCAGCCAGGGCGCCAACGTGGCGATCCTGGACCTGGACGGCGAGACCGCCGCGGCGACGGCGGCAGCGCTGGCGACGCCGGGGATGGGGATG
This sequence comes from Dehalococcoidia bacterium, assembly GCA_031431695.1. Lineage (GTDB taxonomy): Bacteria > Chloroflexota > Dehalococcoidia > Tepidiformales > Tepidiformaceae > Amarobacter. The sequence continues at coordinate 5,925 of JANPDX010000136.1, read as the reverse complement.
GCCTGCGATGTAATCCTTGAATCGCCGCTGCAGGCTGCCGTGAAGCGAGTAATCGAACGGTTCGGCGGGCTCGATATCTTCGTGAACAACGCAGGCGCCGGGCGTGGACCGCTTGACCCGTCGGTCACTCGCCCGACCGGCGGCGGCGGCCGCGTGGAAGACATGGCGAGCGAAAGCTGGGACGAACAACTCGCCCAGAATCTTCGCAGCACGTTCCTCGGGACGAAGGTTGCGGTGCCCTACCTGAAGGCTCGCGGGGGCGGCTCGATCGTGAACATCGCGAGCATCGCCGGGCTGGGAGCCTCGCCGACGTTACCGGCCTACGCGGCCGCCAAGGCGGGCGTCATTTCACTCTCCAAGAGCAGCGCACTGGAGTACGCACCGGCAAACATCCGCGTCAACGCCATCTGTCCCGGGTTTCTCTGGACGCGGGCCTGGGAAGGACTCGCGACCGGGATGAAGATGTCGGTGCCGCAGTACAAGGACCGGGAGCCGCGCGACATTTTCCTGGAAGTGGTGAAGAACGGAGTACCGCTCCGGCGCGAACAGACTCCCGAGGACATCGGCCAGTTGGCCGCGTTCCTGAGCAGCCCCGCTGGCTGGAACATCACCGGGCAGGCGATCGCCGTGGATGGCGGGATCACGCTCCGGTAGGACCGCCAACGGACATCGCTGACAACGGGCCGTCTCCGGAGGCACTTCGCGTTCGTTCGGGCGGGATCTTTCGCCCACCCGATCCCTGACGGACAACGAGCCTGACCGTACCCTTGTATGGTGTCGAACGTGGCCAACCCCGATGTACTGAGCAAGCTCGCCGATGAATACCATGCGTGGTGGATTGACCTCCTTGGCGAGCACAACCACATCGGCGGCGCGGAAGCGACACGCTGGCTGGTCGAACGGGCGGACCTGGGGCCTGGTAAGAAGATGCTGGATTGCGGCGCGTTCGTCGGCGCGGCCGGGCGGACTGCCGCCGAAACCACGGGCTGCGAAGCGTTCGCCACAGACCTGAACCTGGACTTCCTCGTTGCGGGGCGGGATATGGACGGCGGCGCCGGCGTTCGCTGGGTCAGCGCCGACACCGGCAAGCTGCCGTTCCGCGATGGGACGTTCCAGAGTGTCTGGGCCATGGACACCTACATCTCAACCCGTGAGCTGGGCCGAGTGGCGGCGGCACAGGGGGCAACGCTCTGCCTGTGCTGCGAAGTGCCGGTTGACGGACGCGGCGGAGTCGAAGCGTTCATCGAAGAGTGGGGGGAATTCGGCTGGACGTTGGCAGCGCACAAAGAGATGAGCAACGACGCCACCGTGACATGGCGGAACGCCGAGGCCGAGATGGTGCGTCACCGCCCGCACTTCGAGGACCGATACGGGACGCGGCCATACCTGCGACAGCTCGACATGCTGATGAGCATGGTCGCGAGCTACGAGCGCCACGAGCAGGGGCACGGGTTATTCGTTTTCCGGCGGTAGCTTCCGAGAACCGTAGTCGCGCCCCTTGCGGACGCTGGCGGCATGCCGCACACGAAATGCTGGGATCCGAGCACGCCAGCGTTCGGGCCTCGATCTTCCCGGGCCTCCAGCGCGTGCGGACGAGTCCGCGCGGATGCAACCCTATCCGGCAGCTGAGGCGACGGCCTCGGGATGTTGGGCGCTCTGGGCGCGGTCAGCTTCGGCGGCGGCCCGGCTGGTGACGTCTATATTGCGAAGGGCGCGGCTGGCGAAATAGATGATGACCGCCAGTACCGCGGTGGCGACCGATGCGCTGGCGACGGCGACACGCACGCCGAAAGCTTCAGCAACGGCACTAACAGGAAGGGTTCCCAGCGGGGTGAGCCCGAAGGTCATCATCATCAGGCTCATCACTCGGCCACGTACTTCGTCCGGTATGAGCATCTGGATAATCGTGCCGTTGGTGGTGTTGAAGATGTTCGCGAAGACATCCGCTACCAGGACGAGCGGCAGGGCGATCAGGAACCACGGGCTGAAGGCGAACAGGAACAACGTCCCGGCGAAGGCAAGCAGGCTGGACATCATCAGCCGCAGTTTACGAGGGGATTCGCCCGCCCAGGCGACATAGAACGACCCGAGGATGCCGCCCACGCCGGCGAACGCTTGCAGCAGGCCGAGACCGCCGTCGCCGACTTTCCAGATATCGACGGCGAAGACGACGAGCAGCGACTGGAAGGGCATCGCAAGGAGGATCGGGACGATGGAGAGGATCATGAGCGCGCGCACGGGGGGATCCCCGGCAACGTAGCGAAGGCCGCCCGCGAGTTCGCTGAGCACGGGTTTTTTGCCCGCACCGGGAGCCGGGGGCGACTTCGAAACCCGCGTCATGGAGAGCAGGGCGAGGCCGTAGAGGAGCACCGCCATGACATATACCCACTTCACGTTCGTCAGCGCAACGATGCCGCCAGCGAGGACGGGCCCAACCACGCGGGCTGCGTTCATTCCACCCATCTGGAGAGCCATCGCGTTGCTCATGCCCTGGCGGCCAACGATGTTGGCGACGATGGCCTGGCGGGCGGGCATGATGAACGGGAACAGGCAGCCCATGAAGAACACGACCACGAGCATGTGCCAGAACTCGAGGCGGTTGGTGAGCAACAGGGCCAGCACGATGAGTTCGTTAAAGAGCAGCAGGCCCTGGCCAATCATGATCAGGTTCCGCTTCTCCACCCGGTCCGCGATGACACCGCCAAAGGGCGAAACTATCAGCATTGGGACCGCGACCATGAGATTGATCGCCCCGAGGGCGAGCTTACTGCCGGTGAGTTCGTAGGCGAGGATCGACCGCACGAGAAACTGGCCGTTCATGGCGAAGAAGAAGGCGATGTTGGACGCGTAGAGCCAGCGAAACTGCTGGTGATGAAGTGAAGCGAACGGGCCGCCAGCAGCGGGCGGCGAGATCTCGACAACGGGCGGTGGCATCCGGTTAGCGTAGCACGAGAACTCGGCCACCCGGCCGCGGCTACCAGGTCTTGTAGGTATCGGCGCTGTGGCGGGCGGGCGGAGGTTCGATTCGGGACAGACGCCGCGCTTCAGTGAGCGGCGTCATGCCGAGGACGCGGTAAATCGGTGCTGACGCCCCATCGCGGACGCGTCGGGGCATTTCCCAGAGCAGCACGAGGCAGGCCAGGAAGAGTGCGCCCAACCCGAGGACGCTGAGCACGTCGAGCAGCGTGGAGTCCGGTCCGGCCTGGCTAAGGAACGCATCGCCTGCGAGTGTGAAGTTCAGGAAATTCCAGGCGCCGTGGATGGATATGCCCACGAGAAACGCGGCCCCGAACCATGGTTTGCCTCGAAGCAATCCGTAAATGCCTAAGGCCGAAAAGCCGGTGGCAGCCGAGTGTACGGCGCCGGTCCCCGCGCGGGCGGTGGCGAAGAGCCACCAGTCGTGGTTGAGCTGCTGCTGGGTGATTTCGGCGGGATTGATGATGGAAAGGCTATTCTGGAACGTCTCGAGGACGTTGAAGCCGGCGCCGGCGAGCACTCCCCAGAGGAAGCAGCGTGCGGCGCCGCCCCGGCGGAAGAAGAAAAAGGCGACGAGCATGCCCTTCCAGAACTCCTCGTTCAGGGGAGCGACGACGGAAAGCACACTGATGTCGAAAACGATTCCCCATGCGCGTGGGAGCGTGGGCAGGTTTTCGCTGATTGCGAAGGCATCGCCGCTGCCCTGGAGATGGATGAGCAGCGCGCCGCCGAAAATGAGGTAGAGGGTGTTGATGATGCCCCCAACAGTGGTGGCCCCAACCGCACCATAGATCACGCCCGAAGACCACTCGCGCCAGCTCAACGGCCACGCCCAGGGGTTGAATTTCAGGTAGCGGCGGGTCACAACCAGGGCGATCGCCATCGAGGGCAGGCTGACGATCAGGACGTTGGTGATCGGGAAAAGCCAGGGCCATCGTTCGGGATGGTTGACCTCGAGTTGGCCGATACCGACCAGAAGGGGGAATACAGCCACCATGATCGGCGCGAGCCACTTCCAACGGGGCAATGTCATGGCCGACGACCCAACTTTGCCCAGCGATGAGGCGGCCTGGTAGGCGAGCATCCCGCCCAGTGAGAGCGTGACTATCGCTGTGCCCAGGCTTGCGTTGATTTCGAAGAGCCGCCGCCGTGGCCCGTCGCCCAGGTCCGCGAGGAGCACCAGCGCGGCAAGGCCATTGAGGAAGGCGATGCTCCCGACGACCACCGCTCCGCCGAGCACGAGGGAACGCCGGCGGCCGATTGGCCTACTCCTCGAACCGGGTGACTGTGCCGGCCGAGACAACGAAACGCGCCGCGGCCTTCGTCATGACTTCACGAAGACGATCCGCGTCCGCGGTAGTCACGATTGTCTGCTGGAAGGTGTCGATGTACTCGAGGACGCCCTTGCGCCGGCGCGCATCGAGTTCGCTGAGGACGTCATCAAGAAGGACTACCGGGTCATCGCCCAGGGCGCGGCGGAGGTAGCTGGCTTCGGCGAGCCGCATGGAGAGTGCGGCCGTGCGCTGTTGGGCGCGAGAGGCGAACGAGTCGGCGGGCATACCGTCGATTTCGACCTGCACGTCGTCACGATGGGGACCGGCGAGGGTGGCCCCGGCGGCGATTTCGCGATTGCGGAGGTTCTGGAGCGCTTTGAGCATTCGCGCGGTCCACTCGGAGTCATCGATGGGGGCATCGCGCTCATCGAGGCCGCCAATCGAGGGGCGGTACGTCAGTTGCAGGTTCTCGAGGCTATCACTGAGGCGTTCCATCTGCTGTTGAGACTGGGGGACGATGTGGCCGAGAGCCTCGGCACGCGCCCAGAAGATGTACCCGCCGGCGTGCGCGAGTTCCTGGTCCCAGAAGTTCAGTTCGTGCGCGTTCGCCTCGCGGCTCTGGATGCGCTTGAGCAGGCTGTTTCTCTGCTGCAGCACCTTCTGATACTTCTGCATCGCGCGGAGGTAGCCGCGATCGACCTGGGAAATCATCATGTCCAGATAGCGACGGCGCATGAGCGGCGGCCCCGCCACGATCTCGATATCGAGCGTGGTGAAGAGTACCGCGCAAAGCTGACCGACGGCGTCGGATGCCTTGCGGGCGACGCCGTTCACTCGGACACGCTTGCCAGCCCGATGGGCCGGGTCGGTCGTGCGGCCAATGATGGCGAGTTCGAGTTGAAGGTTGCCCGCGGAGCGTTCGACTTGGGCGGAAAGGCGGCCGACGGGGAAGTCACTCGCGACGACGTCGCTGCGCACGAGGTCGCTATCGTGGCTGGCGCGGCTGCTTCGCAACGTCGAGAGCAGGTAAACCGCCTCGAGGAGGTTGCTTTTGCCCTGGGCGTTGTCGCCGATGAAGAGGTTCAACCCCTTCTCAAGCTTGACTGCCGAGCGCACATAGTTCCGGTAGTTTGTCAGCTGTAGGTCAAAGATGTACACGGCTTATACCCAGTATAGCCGAGATTGTTAGCGTGCGGCTTACTTTTTTTGAAACTGCAACTAACCTACGAAAAGTCGAAGCGACACGCCTCGGCCTCGCCATCGCTCCGACCGTCACGGAGGCGGACATGCCCGAATCACCATCTCTTCTCGAGACGAACCGACAACGCTACGTGGACTATCAGAACGCTCAGTCGCCGAAGTCGCGTTTCGGCGTCTGGCGCTCGATGGTCATGTTCGTCGAAAGACGGCCAGCATCGTCTTCTGATCCGGCGGTGTGACCGCCCTCGCGGTTGATGTTAGATTTCGAGAGGTTCAGGTTCGAGGTTTCGAGTGGTGTGCCACCTCCGCCAGCCGGCGGGTCCTGGGCCCGGCGTTCGATGATCTCCGTGACCTGACCTGCGCCTACCGAGCGTTCGGCCGTTTCTTTTTCTCCCATGGCGGGTCCCTCCTGCGGGTTTCGCGCGCCAAGCATGCGCTGTGGAGTGGCGGCTGACGAGTAGGCGATGCCAATTCG
>JANPDX010000135.1:0-1903 GCA_031431695.1 Dehalococcoidia bacterium | reverse complement strand
CCGGTGGCGGGACAATGGCTCGGAGCCGGGACTCGAAGCTTCTGTTCGAGGCGCCGGCCGGCCCGGCGGCTTGTCCCGGCATCGCGTAGAGGGCGGTCCGGAAATCCGGATGCGAAACCTCGAAGCTGAATCCCTCGAAGCCCGCCGGCAGACTGCTGCTCGTCCACTTGCCGCCGGCGTCGGTGATCGCCAGGTCATGGTCGGTGCGGGTGTATTCGCGAGCGCCCGCTTTCGTGATGCGATACACGGCCACTTTCGCGCCAGGGATCGCACTGCCATCCGGCGCCTTCACCACGCCCCCCACCGTCACGCCGCGCGAGAGCGCCACCGTGAATTCGCGGCTGAACCCGGCCAGGTTGGTCCTCGTTTCGGACAGGATCCGGGGAACGCGATTGGGCGCGCGCACGAGCAGGTGGAAGGCGAGCGTCTGCTGCGGCGGATACGGCAGACGGCAGACGCCACGCGCATCGGCGCGGGCCTCGCCGAAGGTGAACGGTTGCTGGTCATCCGTCACCGAAAGCATCGCCATGGCGTTCGTCAGTGGCGCGTTGCCGTCTCCGTCCGTCACTTGGATCCTGAATTCGCCACGATAGACCGGATCCCCGAACTCGTTCATCTCCCGCACCACCTTCCGGGAGGGGATCGGCTTGTTCGCAGGCAGGCCGGAGGCAGGTTCCTCCACGGACAGGCCGACGATAAACGGCGTCGCGCGGCTGAACAGCGAGACGACATCCATGCTGGACACCACCTCGTCCGGGCGCGGATTCTCCAGGGCGGTTTGGAACAGCCGGTGATCCGGCGCGCGGTCGCCGTTGTCGCCCATGGCCCACGCGACCCTGGAATTCGGGTCTGCCAGGTCGGATTTCTTTTCCGTGCGGAGCTTCATCCAGTGACGCGCATGGACGCCATAACCCAGCCGCACCGATTCCTCCGCGCCACTGGCATAGTGAAACACCAGTTTCGCCATCGGCACGCCATCCTTCTCGGCGCCCAGCGCGCCGTGCAGCAAGTGCAGGCGCCGGGTTTTTCGGCCAATGGGAATGCCGTTCAGTTCCGTGGGAAAGAACTCACCGTTGCGCGCCGACTCAAGGCCGGTGACGGAAATGCGATCCCGGATGAGAAACGGCACCCCGTGAAAGACCTGCAGTCCCGAGGGCAGCCCATCGAGCATCTGCGCCGCCGGAAGCCCCGGGGAAGCCGCGGGCGAAAAAGGGGAAAGATCGACGAAGGCAAACGCGTTGGTGGCGGCCTTCGCATCGCCCGCGGGCGCGGCGGACCCCTGGGACGGCCATAAAATCACCACGGCGAAAAGCCCCAGGCCCCGGCCCAGCCGGCGAAAGAAGACCGCGAGTGTTGAGTTCATTTCCCTACCATTGACGTTGTTCCGGCCCGGCGTGTTCGCCTTCGATGGGGAACCTTCGGACACTATTGCCGTGGGGGCGGGTTTCCAACAGAATTCTTCACGGAATTCCTCACTTCCGACGCAGATCCACGCACACCATCTTGTCGGAACTCCGCGCGTAGAACTGTCCGTCCGCCAGCGCCGGGTGCGCCCGGGCCACGAACGGAAGAATCTGTGCGCGATCTGCCGGCGTGAAACCGTCGGGCCGCGCGGGCGCTCGAATCAACTCGCCTTTCTCGGTCAGCACCAGCAACTGGCCGTTCACCAACATCACCGTGCCCGCGCGCATTCCTTTCTCACTCCAGCGCACCTTGCCCGTCTTCAGCTCCACGCAACGCAACTCGCAGCCCTGCTCCTGCCGGCCGTCGAAGCCGTAGAGAAATCCGTCGTGATGCACGCTTGTCGCATAGTGATTGGACAATGCGTCATCCGCGGCCCAAATCTGCTCCGGCCCGCTCTCCTTGAATCGCAGCAACGTCGCGCCCAGGCCGTAGCTCGCGG
>JANPDX010000134.1:0-3049 GCA_031431695.1 Dehalococcoidia bacterium | reverse complement strand
GAGGTCGGGAATTTCGAGTACTCAATGGCCTGGTTCCGAAGCTGGCCGTCGCGCAGTGACTCCTGACTCTTGAGTGCCGTCATGTCGGCGGTAATCGTGCCCGTCGAGGCCTTGTTGCCAGCGATTGTCACTGTCCCGGTGACTTTCGCGGTCCGTCCCACTGCTTCTGTCCCGCCGATGCCGACCAACTCTTCCTTCACCCGGTAGCCTACGAACGAACCAACGCTCGTATCGACCGTCCATGTCCCGTTGATGCCAGTCGCGGCCGCGGCCCCGGCTGTCGCGGACGGTGCCGGCGTCGTGCCGCCACTGGCCGAGGCAGCGGCAGTTGGCGTGGCCTGGTCGAGAGCCTTCAATGCATCATCCGTGGAGACCGCCGCCGGGCCATCCTCGCGGAGCACGAAGAACCAGAGCGAGAAACCAGCGACAAAAAGTACGCCCAGCCCGGCCAGTGATCCGAGCACAATGGTGAGTTTGCGATTCAACGAGGAGGTCTCCAGTATGGGAAGTTCGTGATACCGATCCGCGAACGCTCAATCGAGCCCGGAAAGGCCCCGCTCACCTCAATAGTAGGCGACGACCGCGCAAGAAACGGTGAACCCGCCTTTGCTCCCCCTCTCCCGCAGCGTCGGGAGAGGGGGTCGGGGGGTGAGGGCCCTAGGGCAGGTACGCGATCCGGCTGGTCTGGCCCAGCAAGTCCGGGATGTTTCGCTGGGCGTCATGTACGAAGTCAACCAGCAACGGGCGCGACTCTCGGGGGTCGATGATGTCTTCGACCGCGAACGCGTGCGCCGTCCGAAACGGCGACTTGAGCGCGTTCAGGCGTCCTTCGATTTCGGCACGCTTCGCTTCGGGGTCCGGGGCAGCATCGATTTCACGCCGGTAGGCAGCGGTCACGCCGCCTTCGATGTGCATGGAACCCCAGTTTCCCGATGGCCACGAGTAGCGCCGGTACATCGCGTTCCCGCCCCGGTAGTGCAAGCCTCCAGCAACCCCATAGGACTGCCGGATGAGGAAGCACATGTAGGGCATCTTCGAAAGCGAAAGCAGCGACACAATGCGTGCGCCCGCACGCACGATGCCCTTCTTCTCCTCTTCGAGTCCCACCATGAACCCCGGCTCGTCGCTGAAGTACACCAGCGGCAGATGGAACGTGTCGCAGAGTTGCAGCAGGCGCGCCGATTTCTCGCCGGCCGCCTTGTCCATCGAACCGCCGAGAAATTTCGGGTTGTTGATCATTACGCCCACGGGGTAGCCATCGACGCGAGCGAGCCCGGTGATCCGCGACCGCGCAAACTCGGGCTGAATCTCGAAGAACGAGTCCCGGTCGAGCACCATCTCGAGGATCTTGCGCGGTTCGTATACGCGCCGGCTGTTGCGCGGCACGACGCTGATGAGATCTTCGGCGCGCCGTTCCGGGTCATCCGTTGGTTCGATCCGCGGCGGCAAGTCCCAAACGCTCGACGGCAGGTACGAAAGAAACCGCCGGATCTGGGCCATCGCGTCCGCCTCGTTTTCCGCGAGGTTGGCGACCACGCCGGAAGTCCGAACCTGGATGTTTTCGTTGCCCAGGTCCTCTTTCGTGATATCCACGCCCTGGCTCGCCTTCACCACCGGTGGCCCGGCGACGAAAAGCTGGCTCGTGCCCTTCACCATGATGTTGAAGTGGCACATCGCCGCCTGTACGGCGGGCAGCCCGGCCACCGAGCCCAAAACGGCCGAGACGCACGGGACCATCTGCAGCAGTTCCGTATCCAGCACGCGATCATTCGCGGGCAGGTACGTCCGTCCCATCGTTTCGAACGTTTTCACGCTGCCCCCGGTTGCATCGAGCAGCCTGATGAAAGGCAGCTTGCTCATGTAGGCATGCTTCACCGCCCAGCCGCTCTTGTCCGCGACTCCGCCATCCGCCGAACCGCCGCGAATCGTGAAGTCGCCGGCGTGGACCACCACCTTCCGGCCATCGATCTTCAACACGCCGCTTACCGAGTTCGCCGGCGTGAGCGAATCGAGTTCGGTGCCATCCCAGACGGGCTTACCGGCGAGGACACCCGTTTCCTTGAACGTGCCGGGGTCAGCGAGGATATCCAGCCGCTCTCGCACCGTCAGCTTGCCACGGCCCTTGTGGAAGGCTACGGCGTCCGCACCGCCCATTTCGCGCGCCATGTCCGCCCGGCGCTTCAGTTCATCGACATCGGCCTGCCAGCTCATGTGGTCTCTCCGGATTGTTCGTGTCGCCCAAGTCTACGCGGACTGCGGAAGCGCAACAGACGGGTCGGACGCTGCTCTCCGTTCCTCGCGCCGGACTTGCCGGCCAACGCGGGCGCGCGCCCGCTGACTTGTCCAACCAACGCCGGGGGCGCATCGTGTATGAGAACGGCCCTGCCCGCGCTTGTTTTTCGAGTCAGGGCCTGAACGGAGACCTCCTATGAAGCGAATCCTTAGCCCGGCCGTTTTTGTCATGCTCCTCTCTGTCTTCGCGATGGTCGTGGCCGGTTGCGGGGACGACGACACCGATGAGCACGGCGGCATGAGCGGCATGAACCAGGCGCCGGATGGCTCCATTCGCGTCGGTCTCGTCAACTGGGCGGTCGAACCCGCGCAAACCTCCGCGAAAGCAGGCAAGGTCACGTTTTGGGCAGTCCACGATATGGGCCACGGGCACGAAGCGAGTGAGGGCGGAAACACCCACGACCTCCAGGTGATGAAGAAGAAAGCCGACGGATCTTTCGAATTAGCCGGACAGGTCCAGGGCCTCAAGATGGGTGAAGCCAAAGCCCTCACGCTCACACTCCAACCCGGTGACTACGAACTCTCCTGCAACGTGGTCGAAGAACTGAAGGGCGAGTTCATCCCCCACTACGCCAAGGGCATGCACATCGCCTTCACCGTGACTTCCTGAGATCGTCGAGCCGCTTTCGCCGGTCTATCCAATCACACCATCCGCCATCAACTCCACGAACCGCTCCTCGCTCAACCCCACGACTTCCCTGAACACGTACTCGTTGTGTTCGCCGAGCGCTGGCGCACGCCGCACGGGGGTCGGCAG
>JANPDX010000133.1:0-6499 GCA_031431695.1 Dehalococcoidia bacterium | reverse complement strand
CTCCCCTCGCCCACCGTCCTTCCCGGGAAGGAGGAGACGGGTTGGGGGTGGAGGGCCGGATGCGGGGAACGTTCGCGAAGCCGCTCAACTGAGTACTGGTGCAACAGCCCACCCGGCCGTGCTGGCCGGGCACCGACTCAGAGACAACTGTTGCGCCCGGCCTCGAGCACCGGGCCTATCGAGGTCGGCGCGTAGATGGTCGTCTCCCTCCAGCCCGGCTGGAGAGGGTATTCGCCTGTCACATCGACAAAATAATTGTTGTTCTTTCCAGTGGGATCCGTTTGAGCGAAAGGGGGATAGCAGATCACCCTCGCGTACGCGCTCCCGCACTTTTCGCTTGCCTTGCTTGTGTCGCACGCTGAGATGGTCGAGGGATGCGGAGGTGCCCCCACCGTCGGAGCGGCCGTCGGCAGCTTCACCGTTGGCGCGGCCGTCGGAACGGAGGTCACGGATTCAGCCGGAGTGGCGGTCGGTGTTGGCGTGGTCGGCCCCTGGGTGGGCACGGGTGTCGCCGTCCCGGGAGTCACCGTCGTTGATACGGTCGCCGACGGCGAGGTCGACACTGTCGCGGAAGGACTCGCGGACGGCGAAGCGCTGGCCGCCGGAGAGGGGGTTCGGGTCGTCAGTGCGATAACCGACCCCGGCGTTAGTTCCACTGTCGGGTTTGTCGCGGCCGCATTCGTCGTCGTGCCGTCATCGTTGCCTCGCGTCAGGAAGACCGCCAGGAGCAGCATCCCGAGCAGGGCGAACACAGCCCCGCCGAGTACAGCGACCTTGCGCGGCACGCCTGGATCACCGGGAGATGGTGGCCGTTCCGCGAGCACGCCTGGTGTCCGCGGCCGGAACACAGGTTCCGCTTCCGGGTACTCCTGCAACTCCGGATACTCCGGAGCTTCCATGAGGTCACTGCCCGGGATATACGCATGGCTGACGGGTTCCGCCGAAAACGGTGCGGGAGGCTCGGGCGACCACGCGTCTGCGTCCGCTTGCGGCGCTGCTGCCGCCGTCTCCACCTTGACTGAGTCGACTCGCGCCGGCGGGACCGCGACGACCCCGCTTCGTTGGAACGGGTCGGAGCGCCGGCGGGTGTCACTGTTCGCGCCGGGTTTGTGGTTTCCCCCGACATACCCGGCGGTGGAGCCAGTTGAGCCAGTGCCTCCGCCCACGAGCTGGTCGAGCAATGGCTGTGGTTCCAGCTTCAGGTAGCCCGCGTAGGATCGGATGAAACCGCGGACGTACACCGGCGCGGGCAGTTCTTCGAACTGCTCGGATTCGAGCGCCTCCAGGAACCGCGGCGAAATCCGCGTGTCCCGGGCGACCTCGTCGATACTCAGACCGCGGCGTTCTCGCGTCGAACGCAGCGCTTCACCAATCCCCGCCACGGCACCTCCCATAAGGTGGGGACATAAGGTATGCCCCAAACGTCAACAAAGTCCAGTCCGCTCCCTGTTTGTGCCACTGTCACGCCCCGTTAGCATTGCGCTGATGAGGCTTCGCGTGGCGTTGGTTGGTTGTTCCGTGGGCCTCGCCTTGCTCGCTTCGAGCGTTGCCGCCCAACCCCAGCTCCCCGCGACCTTCTTCGGCTCGGTCACCGTCGATGGCAAACCCGCACTCGACGGAATCGAGGTTCGGGCGATCGTGAAGGGGCAGGATTGCAGCCAGGCCCCTCCCGGCCAGCGCCTGGTTGTCCGCGACGGCGACAACGCTGCATACGTGTTGAGTGTCGTCCACGAGTCGCAACGCGCGGGCTGTGCAACCGATGGGGTGCCGGTCACATTCACCATCGGCGGAGTTCGCGCCGTCCAGGTGGCCATCTGGAAGCCCGGCCCCATCCGCCTCGACCTGAGCACCGGAGCGGCGCCCCCAATTCCCTTGCCGGTTTCAACTGGCACAGTTACCGCGATCTTCGCCACCGAGACGGCTGGCGCCGCCGGGGTACCCACGTCCGCTACGCTCGCGCGCCCCACGGGCACGCCGCCCACGGATGACGTTCAGTTCGGGCGGACCCCGGCCCCGCCGTCGTCAGTGACGCCTCCGGAACTGACGCCTCCCGTGGGTGAAAGTGCGGGCTTCCCGGTCGTATGGGCGCTCGTAGCCGGGCTCGTGGTTGTTGGCGGAGCTGGTGCGGCCATTGGACTGGCCCTATCGCGTCGAAGGCCGCCAATTCCACCGGGGCCTTAATCTGGCCTTGGGATCGTGTCGTATAGGATAGAGGGAGTGTTCGCGGTTCGCCGCCTTGCCGTCGCATGAAAGTTCTGCCTTACCTCGCCATTTTCATCTTCGTAGCGGGCCTTTCATTGCTCGTGGCTGGCTTTGCGTTCTCTGGCGGTACTGAAACGAAGTCCCCTCCCTCTCCGGCAGCAGCGTTCGACCTCCGCACATCCGTCGCCGAAACCCTCACCCCCACCGCGCAACCCACCGATGTGCCAACACCGACGCCGACTCCCGCCCCATTCGATGGTGTGCTGGCGAGAATGATTGCGCCCTCCGTCGGCATCGACCACGCCATCGAGGACATCGGCATCACCAACAACCAGCTCGATACGCCGAAGGACGGTCTCAACAAAATAGGCTGGTACTACATCTACGACAAGCCAGGGTTCGGCAAGAACGCCGTCTTTGCCGCGCACGTCAACTACAACTTCAAAAGCGGGCCCTTCGTCAACCTCGCGAAAGTGAAGCCGGGCGATAAAGTCACGATTCAGATGCAGGACGGCCCCGCCTACACCTACGAGATCATCTTCTACAAACGCTACGACGTAGCAGCCATTCCCATGGGCGAACTCATCTCGGCCCCCGAAAAGCCCGCTAACGAAGAGTGGATAACCCTGGTCACCTGCGGTGGCAGGTTCCAGCAGACCCAGGATAACGGCCTCGGCGAATACCTGGACCGCGATGTCGTAATAGCCAGCCGGCTAGTCCCTTAACGTTTCGTTTCCCGGGGCGCACCGTTTTTCTGTCCCGTTCCGTACCCCTTTGCTAGGGTAAAGCCACCCGACTCACCCGTGGAGCATTGACCTTGAAGCTTGTCCGCACCATTTCACTCGCTGTATTCGCTCTCGGTGCGCTCCTCCTCGTCGTCGGGGTCGCCTGTAGCGATGGTGGCGACGAGAAGCAGGAAGCGGCGCCCGCCGCCACTGAAGCGACCGCTTCGCCTGAAACCGCGACGCCCACAAACACCCCTCGGCCCACCCCAACCGCTACCCCCACGCCCTTCAACGGCAAGGTCGCCCGGCTGAAGCTGCCTCGTTTCAACGTCGATGCTCCAATCGAAGACCTGGCAATCAACAGTCGCAACGAGTTAGACACCCCAAAGGACACCAACAAGTCCGTAGGCTGGTACTACATCTACGACAAGCCCGGCTTCGGCGGGAACGCCCTCTTCTCCGCCCATGTGTACTACCACAACACCCCGGCCCCGTTCGTGAGCCTCGCCAAGAGCGTCGAGGGCGACAAGATTGTCGTCCAGATGGAGAACGGCACCGAATACGCCTATACCGTCATTTCCAACAAGCGTTACGACCGAGACTCGATGGACATGGGCGCGATCATCTGGCCAAAAGAAAAAGCCGACTACGATGAGTGGGTAACGCTCATCACCTGTGGCGGCGAACTCGACGCAACCGGCCAGGAGTACGTGTCCCGCGATGTCATCGTCGCAAAGCGCAATCCATAGCGGGCGGGCCATTCACAAATCTCTACACGACGGGCTAATCGGCGATTGGCCCGTTTTCGTTCCCACATCAGGGTTTTGCCCGCGTCATTCGAGGTAGCGCCCCTTCAGGGTATCGGGCATCTGCCCATTAAGGCCCGTCCACCTGCTCTCTAACCTGATCCGAGAACTGGCACTCAACGTGTGCCATCGGAGGTTCTCCGCGATGCGTATCCGCTTTCTGCTCGCAACGCTGGCATCGACGGTCACCGTTGGTTTCGCTGCGTTCGCCGGCAATGGCCATGATGCCACCGCGGCCCAACTGCTCATGGGTTGGAACAACATCTCCTATCTCGGCTCTTCGGCGGCGCCTGCCCAGGCGCTCATCGGCATATCCGGCCAGTACTCCGCTGTGTACAAGTGGGACCCGTCCACCCAGAGCTACCAACTCTATGCACCCGGCGTTCCCGGATTCGTTAACACCCTCACCCAGGTCAACCCCGGTGATGCAATCTGGGTGAACTACACCCAGGCCCAGGGCGAAATCAACACCGGTTCCGTTGGAGGAGCTGCCCCCAGCGGTGGTACGGGCAAGCTCTCCATCGCCGCCAGCACCTTCTCTCCGATGAGCGATCTCGCCGTGTACGAAAAGAACTTCAACCAGATCAACCCCGTCTCGAACGATGTCGCTTCTCAGCGCTACTACGCCCCGCTCTACCTGCCCCATGGCGCCACCATCACGACGATGACCGCCGCATTTGTGGGCACCGGCGACGTCGTGAAGATCCGCCTCGACTACACGGCCATCACCAACGGCGAGACCCCCTCTTCGGTCTTTAAGCTCGCCGAAGTGCTTTCCAGCGCCGGACCATCTCCCCAGACCGCGACCGCCTTCGCTCACACCGTCGATAACGCGGCGAACGTCTACTTCTTCGTCGTCGATCTCACTGGCGGTTCGGCATCGAAGCTTCGCGGCGTATCCGTCAGCTACGCGTACTAGGAGCCGGCCGTGACGATGATGGCCCTGACCCGGAAACGTCATCGCGGCCTTCATCTCTGGCTGCTCGCGGCAGGACTCCTGCTGGTGGGAGCGGCCGCGACCTCGCTCTCGCGGTCAGCGGTCTACGCCATTTCCGAAGGCGATGTGCAGTTGGCCGTCGTCCAGTCACCGGCGGGCGGCGCAACGGTGCAGGTCGGTTCAACCGTGACGTTCGACATAACGCCAGTTGTCACGAACGCGCCGGTGAATATCCCGCTGTTCGTGGAGTTCCTCACCCCCTCGGGGCTGTCCTACTCCGGCAGCAACGCACCCGGCGGAATCAACTGTGGTCTGATTGCCGCTACGGACGACATTCGGTGCGACTTTGGAAACGTGGTCCCGGGGCCGCTCGTTCAGATCACGCTGAGTTTTTCGGTGACCGCATCCGTCACAACCAACGCAACCCAGTTCAGAGTTCGGGCCGGCGCCGCGGATGGCGGCCCGGACCTTGCCTCCACAGGCGACGACACCTACACCGGCGCCGGCGTACTCAGCGTCTTCAGTTCGTCCGATTTCATCAGCGCCGGTTCCGGCAGCCCCTCCACCGTCTTCGAAGGCTCCACGACCACTTACACCGCGACCATCGAGAATACCTCTGGCGTCACGACGGGCCCTTTCAGTGGCGCGCTCACCTTCACCAACGGCATCGTCACCGGAGTCACCTGTACCACGGCTGGCACCAACGGCGCCGCCGCTGGCACAGGTAGCCCAACCGCGACCTGCACCGGTAGTGCCCTCGCCCCCACCGAAACCCTGGCGATAACCGCCACCGTCGCGGCAGCGAACTCTGCTGGCGGCGCCGATATTACGGCCGCGCTCTCCGTACTCGGCCTCGGGATCGCCGCAACCCTCTCCGGAGTCACGGTGCAAGAGGTCGGCCTCGACTCGACTGGGGGCACACTCGCCGTCGGTACCCCCATCAACGTCTGCACCGCAACGGTCCCCGCCGACGCCCCGGATGACGCAGCTGCCGGAAGCGCCCAGCCAAACAACGGCCTGCTACTCATCGGCCAGTCATCCTTGAATGCGCTCCTCCAGGTGGCCGACTTCCAGGTCGTTGGGCCGGGCGTTGGCGCCATAATCGCGGCGACCGGATGCGGCGCGAACCAGAGCGGCGTCCGCTTCACCCCATCCGCTGGAGGCTCCTATTCGGTCACCGCGCTCTACAACACCGGCGGCTCGAACGTCCTCACGCTTACGGTCGGCGGCGCCCCCAACCCGCTCCCGGCGACAGCCTCGATCGCGCCTTCCACGGCCTCGGTTGGCGGCCCGCAATTCGTCCTCACGGTAACGGGGTCGAACTTTGTCGCCTCGTCCGTCGTGAACTGGAATGGCGTCCCGCTGGTCACCACGTTCGCAAGCGCCGGTTCGCTCACGGCCGTTGTGCCCGCCCCGAACATCGCCGCCATCACCGTTGCCAACGTCACCGTCACGAACCCCGCGCCCGGCGGCGGCACATCTTCGCCTGCTCTTTCATTCACCGTATCCGCTGCCCCCAATCCGATGCCGTCCACGTCGACGCTTGCCCCCTCCACCGCTTCAGCGGGCAGCCCGCAGTTCGTGCTCACGGTCGCTGGAAGTAACTTCGTTGGCGCCTCGGTTGTGAATTGGAACGGTGTTCCGCTGGTCACGACCTTCGGATCCGTCATTTCCTTGACCGCTATCGCGCCGGCTGCCAACGTCTCGGCCGTGACGGTAGCGAACGTCACCGTCACGAGCCCCGCGCCCGGCGGCGGCACATCTTCGCCCGCACTCTCCTTCACCGTCTCGGCCGCGCCCAACCCAATTCCGACCGTTTCGTCGCTGAC
>JANPDX010000132.1:0-4207 GCA_031431695.1 Dehalococcoidia bacterium | reverse complement strand
GCCCTCATCCCCCAGCCCCTTCTCCCAAGCTTGGGAGAAGGGGAGATTGGATTTGCGAGTGGAGGATCAGGATGAATGACACGAAACCGAGTGGTGTGAAGTGCACCAAGGAGCGGGCGGACGGGAAGCTGTGCAGGTATGTCACGGGGAGTTGTCCGGTGCATGACGACCTGGGCGCGCCTCCGGCACCATCTGAAGCCGCTTCCACAGGGCCGGAGCCGGCGGACAAGGAGCGGGTGGATATCCGGCGGTTGGCGCGGAACGCGCTGGAGGCGGTGAGCGAGGATGGCGCCAGCCCGGCCTATGCCGCCCGCTTTGTGCATGCGATAAAGGCGGCGGAGGCCATGGGAGAGGAGCCGGAGACCCTGCAGGAGCAGATGGCGATGGCTGCGCTGCTCGGAGGGGTGATGAACGGCATACCGCCCCGTGACCGCGAACAGTGGGAGCTTTTGGAGCAGAACTTCGACCGCCGGACGCTGCTGGACCTCTACCGCTGGTACCCGATGACGTGGTTTGAAGACATCCGGCTCGACAAGACGCCACCACCATGGTCCGGGCGGGGCGACTGTTTCGACCAACTGATGGAGGAACGCAGGCAGTGGGGCGAACGTCACCCGGGCTGGGACGACGACGACGTGGAAATTGAGCCACCGCCCTGGCGGCTTCGCATTCGCTCAAAGTTCGACCAGCATCCCCCGGCGACGTTTGGCAACCCGAACCAAGGAGGCGGCTTCGACACGCCCGTAGAATCTGAATCCTGATACAAAGTGGAACCGCGAGGAGGAAACAGTGTCGAAAGAGAGAGACTCCCTACACTTCGCCAGCGAAGCCCGCTGTCAGTGTGCCCGCTCCCCCACTTTTGCGACCCCCATCCCGGACGATTAGAATCTGACAAACAGTTCAGCAGGGACAAAAGAAATGACAGCGACAACCCAGACCGGGACAGAAGAGTTCGACGTCGTCGTCGTGGGGGCGGGCGCCGCGGGCCTGTACATGCTGCATCGCCTCCGCGGGCTCGGTATGCGCGCGACAGTCATCGAGGCGGGCGACGGTGTTGGCGGCACCTGGTACTGGAACCGTTACCCCGGAGCTCGATGCGATGTGACCAGCGTCGAGTATTCGTTCAGCTTCTCCAAAGAGCTCGAACAGGAGTGGAACTGGAGCGAACTGATGGCTCCGCAGCCCGAAATCGAGCGCTACATGAACCATGTGGCGGACCGTTTCGACCTGCGCCGCGACATCCGCTTCAACACCCGCGTCACCGATGCGACCTGGAACGACACGACTGGCCGGTGGACCGTAAAGACCGATCGCGTCGAGCAGTTAATCGCGCCCTATTGCGTGATGGCCACCGGATGCCTTTCGGCCCCCTTGAAGCCCGACATCGAGGGCATCGACTCGTTCAAGGGTGTCTCAATCCAGACGAGCCTCTGGCCGCGCGACGGTGTCGAGCTCGAAGGCAAGCGGGTCGCCCTGATTGGCACCGGGTCCTCGGGCGTCCAGTCCACGCCTGAAATCGCCAAAATCGCAAAGCACCTGACCGTCTTCCAGCGCACGCCCACCTACACCTGGCCTTCCATGAACCGCCCGCTGACCGCCGCGAACCTGGCGAAGGTGAAAGAAAACTACGAAACGATGCGCGAAACCCAGCGGAATTCGCGCGTGGGTATCGCCGGTTCGTTCAATGGTGCGCTGTTGGAACCACCGACCGCGAGGCTGCTGGACCTCAGCGAGGAGGAGCGCCGCGCCGCCATGGAAGAGCACGGCTTCGCGGTCACCCGAATGTTCGCCGACATCGCGACGGACATGAAGGCGAACGTGATCGCCCGCGAGCTGTACGCCGAGATGCTTCGACGCGTCGTCACCGACCCGGGGACGGCGGCCGCGCTGACACCGAGCGATTACCCCATGGGCTGCAAACGCAGCGTCGTGGACCAGGACTACTTCGTCACCTTCAACCGGGACAACGTGAAGCTGGTCGATCTGCGCAAAGAGCCTTTTGTGGAGGTCACGGAAAAGGGCATCCGCACCACGAGCGGCGAACGCGAGTTCGATGTAATCGTCTACGCGACCGGTTTCGACGCGATGACCGGTGCGCTGCTGCGTATGAACATCACCGGCCGAAACGGCCAGCCCCTCGCGGAGAAGTGGTCAGCAGGCCCCCGGAATTACCTTGGCCTGATGGCGGAAGGCTTCCCGAATCTCTTCACCATCACAGGGCCCGGCAGCCCTTCGGTGCTGAGCAACATGCTCGTTTCCATCGAACAGCATGTGAACTGGATCACGGGCTGCCTGGAGCACATGGGGGCAAGTCAAAACGCGGTCATCGAACCAACCATCGAAGCCGAAGACAGGTGGGTCGACCACGTGAACTCGGTGGCGAACGGCACGATGTACACCGCCGAGAGCTGCAACTCGTGGTACCTGGGCGCGAACGTCCCCGGCAAGACGCGCCAGTTCATGCCATATATTGGCGGGGTCGGGCTCTACCGCGAGAAGTGCGACGCGGTCGCCGCCAACGGCTACGAAGGCTTCGTGCTCGGCAACGCGAAAGTGGCTGAAACCGCGATGGCCTGAGGGTGGGGCGCCCTGGCGCCGCCCGCACAACGAACCAAATCGGAATCGCGTCTAATTCCGGCGCGCGCACCACGCGGAGGCAACCATGACTCAGATCGCAACAGGGCCACTCGTCACGGGGCCGGTCACCGGGGGCAACAGGGGCTGGGCGTTCGGGGCATCGATGTTGGATGTCTCTGCCTATGGCTACACCGAAGCAGAGTACCTGCTCGAAGGTACCGCCTCCCGCTACAGGCTTGCTCCCGGCGCCGAACTCAGCCGCGACGGCCTCTGGCGCGTCGAACCCGCCGAAGAGGCGCCGTTCCGCACGCGAATGCTCGTCTACCGGCCCACCGACCCGGCGCGGTTCAACGGCACGGTCGTGGTCACCTGGAACAACGTTACCGCGGGCTACGATTTGTTCAGCGCCGAAAGCCTGGAGTTGCTCGAAGGCGGCTTCGCATTTGTCTGCCTGACAACCCAGAAAGTTGGCATCGAGGGCTTGCCGCCCGTGCCCCAGGGCCTCGCCGCGTGGGACCCGGAACGCTACGGCGCCCTTTCCATTCCCAGCGACGACTACTCCTACGACATCTTCACCCAGTGCGCGCGGGCCGTCGGCAAGGATCGCCCGCGCCAGCCCGTGGACCCCATGGGAGGGCTCGATGTCCAGCGCGTCGTCGGGCAGGGCGGGTCGCAATCCGCCGGACGCATCGGCACCTACGTCAACGCCATCCAACCGCTGAGCCGCGCCTTCGACGGCTTCATCCTGACCATCTATTTCGGTTCCGGGAGCGCGCTGGAAGTCGGCGACATGGTGGTCAACATCAACGCGCCCGCCACAGCACGCCCGGGAACCCGCCTGCGAGGCAGCAACCTGTTGCGCGACGACCTCGGCATCCCGGTGTTCGTGGTCAACTCCGAACTCGAAGCCATCGCCTGCCACCCCGTACGCCAGCCGGATACGGACACGTTCCGCTACTGGGAATCGGCCGGCACCTGCCATGTTTCCGCCCAGGGCCAGCGCGACCGCCAGGGCAAGCACATCCGCGACCAGGTCCGGACCATGCCCCTCGTCCAGGGCATCAACCGCATGCCCATGCTCCCGCTCTACGATGCCGCCTTCCACCACATGCACCGCTGGCTGACCGAAGGCACGCCGCCGCCCAGCCAGCCGAAGGTCGAGTTCGCGGGTGAGCCGGCCGAAGTCGTGCGGGACGAGCACGGCATCGCGCGCGGCGGCATCCGGCTCCCGCAGGCCGACGCCCCGCTCGCCCAAAACAGCGCCATCCCACTCACGAACGACATCTGGGCCTACCTCGGCGGTTCGAGCCATGCGTTTACGACGGAGAAAGTGCATGCGCTGTATGGCGACAGGGTGTCGTTCATGGCGAAGTTCGGCATCGATGCCCAGCGAGCAGTCGAGGCCGGCGTGCTGCTCCCGCGCGACCTGTCCGGCCTCCTGGCCGAAGCCAACGAAACGTGGCCCGAGTAGCCGCGTGATGGAGAGCCCTGACTACGCTGTCCTGGATCGTGGCGGCGCCGCGCGGACGGCGTTCTACCCCCGGCACGATCCATCGGCGCCGCCACAAGGTGCGAGCGACCACGCCTTCGAAGTCGCGCCGGGAATTCACCTGGGCGCCCGCCTCTACGC
>JANPDX010000131.1:0-9397 GCA_031431695.1 Dehalococcoidia bacterium | reverse complement strand
GGTCGAACGCGCCCACTCGATCCTGACGACCTTTGAGGTCGTTCCGGGACTTCGATTTCGACCGTGCGCTATCGCGCCTTCCGGCGGACGCGCAGGCTCAGGCGAGGGCTACGTACCGGCTGTTTCGCCTGGATCCTTTCTACCCCGGACTGCAATTCAAGCAAGTAGCCACCAGTTCAGAAATATGGTCGGTCCGGGTCGGCCTCGGGTATCGCGCCCTCGGCCGACGCCACAGCGACAGCATTCTGTGGTTCTGGATCGGCACACATGCCGAATACGACCAACTCCTCCGTCGCCGTTAGAGCAAGACGGAAGGCCCGCCCTAACGAGCGGGCCTTCTTCATTGTTGGCGATGCCGCAACCTCAGTCCGCCACGAGGACGAGGGTGCCGGTGGTGCTCAGGCTGCCGCCGGTGCCGTTGACGATGCAGGAGCGGGCCTTCGTCTGCTTGCCGGGGAGGCCGCTAAAGCCGCCGTCCTCAGCCGTGCCCGAGAGCTGACGGTAGGCTTCGACGAGCAGTTGCATGCCGTACATTCCGGAGTGGTTGAACGACAGACCGCCGCCGTTGGTGTTCATTGGGAAACGACCGCCGGGAGCGGCATGGCCATCCTTCCAGAGGGTGAAGCCCCCGCCGCGGGGCGCAAGGCCGATCATCTCCGCGGTAATCCCGGCGGTGACTGTGAACGAGTCGTAGAGCATGGCCATTTCCATGTCCTGCGGGCCCATTCCTGCCATCCGGTAGGCAGCAGCGCTGGACGCTGCTGCCGAAGTTGCCGTGAAGTCGTCCATTTCGAGCATGTTCGAGTGGCTCATGCTTTCGCCGGCGCCGGCAATCCAGACCGGCTTGGTTTTCAAGCTTCGGGCGACGTCCGGGTGAGCGACAATGACCGCTCCGCCGTGGTCGGTGACGAGGCAGCAATGCAACAAGGTCAGCGGCCAGGAAACGTGGCGGGCGTTGTTGACGTCATCGATCGTGATCGGGCCGCCAGCCGGGTTGGTCTCTTTCGAGAACATCACGGCACGCGGGTTCAGGGTGGCCCACTGCCGGGTGACGACAGCGATGTGGCCGAAGTCTTCCGGGGTGCTGCCATAGCGGTGGTTGTGACGCGTCATCGCGTGGGAGTAGTTCGAGGGCGCGCCAGATACGCCGTAGGGATTGCTGAACTGGCTGCCCGGATCCCACGGGTCCATACCGCGGGCACGGCCCGTGCCCGCTCCCTTCGTTGCGCGCGAAGACCAGCCGTTCTCACCATGCGTGATGAGTGCGACACGGATGATGCCAGCATGAATTGCGGCGAGGGCATGGTGGACGTGCATTTCGAACGAACAGCCGCCGACCGAGGTGGTGTCGATGTAGGCCGGGTGGAGGCCAAGGTGTTCGGCTATCTGTGACGAGGCGCCGGCGCTGAAAATGCCATCGATGGCGCTAATCGGGATGCCCGTCTGCCTGGAAACGTTCTTGATGGCCGAAATGTGCAGCTGGATAGCCGTTTTCGGTTCGTCGGGGTAGCCGATCCAGTCGGCTTCGGCGGCGCCAACGATGGCGGCGGCGCGGGAAAGTACACCTGGCATGTTCGAGTGCTCCTTAGGCCACGCGCCAGAAGGGGATGTGGACATCCTCGCTGGCTGGTTCGAATTCGATGGTGACTTTCGCCCCGATCTTGATGGACTCGGGCTTCGTCGGATCGACGCCGCGAAGGACGGTGAACATGCGGTCGCCTTCCGCGAGGTCGATGTACGCGGTCACGAATGGTGTTTCTTCGGCCCACCCTCCGAAGGCGCGGTGCTGGACGGCAAAGGTGTGGATGTAGCCCACGCCGGAGCCTTCGACCCAGGCGATGTCGGTTGAATGGCAGAAGGGGCAGATCCAGCGGGGATACCAGTGGACGCGGTTACAGTCGGTGCAGCGCGGGAGGACCAGGCGGTCTTCTTTGGCCGCGTCCCAGAAGGGTTTGGTGAGGGGGTCTCCCATCTCCGGTATGGGCTTGTTGTAGGGCATGACTTTAGGCCTGCTTTCGGTACACGTTGCGACTGACGGCGAGGTGCCGCGAATGTCCAACGAGTGCGGGATGTGGTGAGCGAAACGCTACGGAGCGAGCCGTCGCAGGTCAAGGCGATGTACTTGGCCGATGTTCTTCTCCTCCTGGCCGGGAAGCGACAGAGGGCGAACGAGACGACCGCTGTGAATCTACGGTCCCTTGAGTTCCCAGAAAGTGCCGGCTACTTCGGGGACGCCTTCAGCGAGTTGGGCATCGATCCTGCCGAGGAGCTCTTCGGCTTGATCGAGGGAGAGGTTGGGGCGGAGTTGGAGCTCGCCTGAGATCAGCGTCGGTATCCGAAAGGTTGATGCCAACGAGGAGGAATACCTGGTTTACGGTGTCGGCTATGGAATGGCCGGCTTCGGCGAGCATGGCGGCGCTGCCGGTGAGCAGACCCGCGACGAGTTTGCCGCCGGCGATTGCGAAGTTCGCTCCCATGGCGGCGAGGACGGCTGGCTTGCTCTCTTCTGACATGGTGCAAGCTTGCCGGGAATGCGGCGTGGGGGAACGTGGAAGGGGAGTTCGATGATGAACGCCGAACGTTCGGTTGGCGGCATGCCGTCCTTCCCGGGAAGGACGCGCGGAGGGACGCGACTCCTTGACGATTGAGGCCGTGTGATGGCTTCATGCCGCAGTGGGAAACGAGCGCACCTGGCGTGGTAGACCGAAAAGTTGAGCAAGCTGTGACACATGGTGGCGCATCGAGGCGGGATGTCATTGTGGTTGGCGCCGGTGCCGCTGGGCTAATGTGCGCCATCGAGGCGGGCCGGCGGGGACGTTCGGTTGTGTTGCTCGAACACAACGAGGCGATCGGCAAGAAGATCCTCATCTCCGGTGGCGGGCGATGCAACTTCACGAACGTCTACACGAGCCCGGAAAACTACTTTTCGCAGAACCCGGACTTTTGCCGGTCGGCCCTTGCCGCCTATGGGCCGGAGCAGTTCATCGAGATGGTCGAGCGGCACGGGATTGCATATCACGAGAAGAAGCTGGGGCAGTTGTTCTGTGATGGGAGCTCGCGCGAAATCGTGGCGATGCTGCAAGCCGAGTGCGACACGGCGGGAGTCGAAATTCGGCTGAACTGCTCGGTAAGTTCCGTGACGCGAAACGTGGGCCTTGCGCTTGAGACGAACTTGGGGCCGCTACAGGGCAACTCTCTGGTGATTGCGACGGGAGGGCTTTCGATACCGCAACTCGGGGCGAGCGGATTCGGCTACGACGTCGCGAAGCAGTTCGGGCTGAAGCGAGTGGACGTGCGGCCGGGGCTGGTGCCGCTGACATTTTCAGGAGCGGAAAAGGCTTTCTTCGAACGGCTGAGCGGCGTTTCGGTAGAGGCCAGGGTCTCCTGCGGGCCGGAATCGTTCACGGAGAACGTCCTGTTCACCCACCGCGGGCTGAGCGGGCCGGCGATTCTGCAGATTTCGAGCTGTTGGCCGGCAGGAAAGCCAATCACGGTCGACCTCGCTCCCCGAATGGCGATGCTTGATGTGCTGATAGCGGCCCGAGGTCAAAACCGCGAATTGGCGACAGTGCTGAGCGACTACCTGCCGAAGCGGTTCGCGCAAGCGTGGTGTGCTGCGTTCGCGACAGCGAAGCCGTTGGATCGTTACTCCGCGGTGGAGCTTGAACAGATCGCTGCGCGGTTGCAGGCGTGGGAGTTGCGGCCCGCAGGGACGGCGGGATTCGGCAAAGCGGAGGTTACCGTGGGCGGGGTGGATACGAACGAACTGCGCTCGAAGACGATGGAGTCCCGGACGGTCCCGGGGTTGTTCTTCGTTGGCGAGGTGGTGGACGTTACCGGGTGGTTGGGCGGGTACAACTTCCAATGGGCGTGGGCGAGTGGGTTTGCCGCCGGGCAGGTGGCCTGAGGAAAGAGCAATGAGCAAACTCAAGCCCTGGGCGTGCCTCCGCCCCACACGAGGCGTGGGCACGGGACGATTCTGCCCCCATCCACCTGCCGAACCTGGGGCTACTCGACCGGATCCAGGCCAAGGCCCAGCCGGCCACTAAGGACTATCTGCTGTTTGGCCGGTAGCGGGTGGTAGTGGCCAGCCCGAACGTCCCGGAGCAGGCGCTCAAGTCCGTTGACGCGATAGAAGCCGGCGCCACCACTGGCTTCCATTGCACATTCCACTGCCTTCTTCGCCTGCTCAACCGCGTGAGTCTTCAGCATGAACACCTCACTGGTGTTCTCGATGCTTGGGGTGAAGTCGAGGTCGTTTGTGAGACGCACCATCGCGTCGTGACACGTCTGTGCAACCTTCAAAGCGCTCAGCATTTCTCCAACAGACCACTGCACGGTGGGATCACTGGCGCGTTTTCTCGCCAGGCCCAATGCAATTTCGACGGCCCGTTCTGCTACGCCGATATAAACGCCGACGATGAACGGCATGGCGGCGCCAGCAACCAGGTTGAAGATGGGCGCGAACCCGATCCGGGAGCGGGCCAGGGATATCGCGGCGTCCGCCACGAACACGCGGTCCATGATGATCGTCCGAGAACCGGTGGCACGCATGCCATGGACATACCAGTCATCGTCGAGGGACACGCCTTCGGCAGTTAGTGGCACGCCGAAATGCAGCACCTGCGGGCCGTCGGCGGGGTGGTCGTACGGGGCGCTCGTGACGGCGACCGCGCCGGCGGGGCTGCCGCTGGCGAACGCTTTGCGGGCAGTAACCCGGTACCCACCGTCCACCTTCTCGACCTGGCCGTTGGATTCCAGCCAGTCACGCGCGCCCGTGCTGACCAACACAATCTTGTCCTGTGCAACTCTCGGTAGCAGTGGAGCGGGCCTCCCGTTACGATGGTTGAATACCTGCGCCGCCACGAGATGCTGGTGCATCGCAAGCGCAAGGGCGGTTGAACTGTCGTGGTAACCGAGCCGTCGGAGGACGGCGGCCATCGTTGTGTAGCTGGCGCCGCCGCCGCCCAATTCTTCCGGGACAAGGGCGGAAATGAGTCCGCGCTCCTTCAGGATCGGGTAGTGCCCGGCAACGAACGCATCACCGGCATCTCGTTCGTCCGCCCCAATAGCGAATTTGGGGCCAATTTCATCGACGACTTCCATCCAGGCTTTCGAGTCCATGTTTGCTCCTTCGCCGCGGCATCGCGCAAACGGGACGGTTCGCGCAAGTGCAGTCTATGCGGTCGGGAATTAATGTCCATCAATTCGACAAAATCAAGGGCGCGGGTGCGGGATCGAGGTCGGAGGAAAAGAGATGTTGGCGGGTTGGCGGGCCCACGCCCCGCCGTGGTGCGCGGCTACCGGGCGGAAGCATCCAGCCGGTTAGATGCGGAGGAAGACGCGGAGGTCTTCGCCATCCACTTCGATGCGGTCGATGATGTCGCGGAGAGCGGATTGGAGGGACTCGAAGGGGAGTTGTTCCCATTCGCGGCGGAGTTTCCCGCGGAGCGCCTCCAGGTGTTCGTGGCGCTCGGCTTCGGATTGCTGGGCCTGGAGCCGTCCTTTGGCTGAACCAAGTTCGGCTTCGAGTTCCTGGTGCTCTTGGGCCAGCGCGCCGCCGAGGGATTTCATGCGCTCAAGGGTGATGTGACCATGGGCCGCATCAGCGACAAGTTCTTCAACCTGGCGGCGGTTGCGCTTCATACGGCCCTGGACACGATCGACCTGTCCGACGAGATCGACGAGGTAGCCGTCGACGTTGCCAGCGCGCCTGAAGCGAGTGACAGGCCGGTCAGCGTCATCCAGGGATGCACGGATACGCGCCTCGAACTCAGCGGAGCGCTGGGTGTTGTAGGAACAAGAACTTTGGTTCGTGCGGGATTCGCATTGGTAGTAACGGTAAGCGGCGGTCTTTTTCTCGCCTGCTTTGGTGGTCCAAGATTGGCGGCGGCTGACGCCGATCAGCTTGTTCTGGCACTTGCCGCAATAGACGAGGCCGCTCAACAGATAGGGCTGGACGGTGCGGGTACGAATAGCCCCGTGGTGAGTCTGGAGGCGGTCCTGGACCCGGCGGAAGTCTTCGGGAGAGGCCAATGATGGGTGGGAGCCGGTGACGGTGGTACCGAAGCGGGAATAGTGTCCGAGGTAGGCACGGTTTCGGAGGATGTCGCGCACGGTGACCATGCTCCAGCGGCCACCGCGGCGGGTTGCGACGCTCTCGGCGTTCAGCTGCCCGGCGATCTTGCGGATTCCCATCTCCTCCTGGAGGTAGAGACGGAAGATGTAGCGGACGACGACGGCTTCTTCGGGGACAAGTTCGAGCCGGCGGCGCGGACCGACGCGGTAGCCGTACGGCGGGCGGCCAAGAACCTCTCCCTTGACCGCTTTGCGGCGCATGGCGGCACGCACTTTTTCAGAAATGGGCGTGCCATCGCCACGGTCGGCCCAGGTATCGACGAGTTCGCGGAAGGCTTCGTGGCCCGAGCTGGCGATGAGGACCTGGCATCCGGTCTGTTCTATTTCGAGAAGGCGGAGAGCTGCCTTCCCAAGATCGTGTCCGAGGGCGCCGAGGCTATCGACGGCGACGACGGTGAACCCGCGATCCGCGCGGCCGAGAAAGTGGAGCATCTGGGCGAATCCAGCGGCGACGCCCTTTTCATCTTCAGTATCGAGGAACGTTGCCGCGATTTCGTAGCCATGACGGGTGGAGAAATCGAGGAAGGCATAGTTCTGCTCGGCGATGCTGCGCTTCTGGCCGTTTCGGCGCGCGCCTTCAGCGAAGTACCCAACGGCTCGCATCGCGGTCTACCCCACGTAGAGGATTCGCTCGCAGTTCGGGCACTGGGCGAGCAGGTCGTTGCCGAAGGCGCGCTTGCGGACTGCTTCGGGTATCCCGACCCGGCAGCCCCCGCAGATTCCGCCAGTGACTCGTGAGACGGCGATGCCACTGCGGCGCCTTCGCACGTCTTCGTAAACGAGCAGGTTCCTCGCCTCGATCTTGAGCTTCTGGGATTCACGGCGGGCATCGGTGTGGGTGACAAGTTCCCGGAGGCGAATGGCTTCGAGCTTGAGGTTCCGCTCGTCCTCTTCCCAGCCGGCTTCTTCTTGGGCGAGCACTTTCCTGGCGGCGGCGTGCTCGGCTTCGACGCGCTCGAGGGTAGCCATGACTTCGAGCAGTTGGTCTTCGAGCTTCCCACGCTGCTGCTTTAGGCTATCGATTTCGTGCTGGATGTTGGTCAATTCTTTCGGGTTTCGGACGGAACCGTCGTAGAGGCGCTTTTCCTCGGGGGTGATGCGAGCCGTGAAACCCTCAACTTCGCCTTCGACGCGGCGTTGCGTGCGGCGGGTATCGGCGAGTTCATCCTCAGCCGCGGCGAAGACGCGAACGGCCTCGTTGAGGTCTTTCGACCCCAGGAGTCTTCGCTCGACGTCTTCGAGGTTACCTCGCGCGGAGGCGGCCTCGTCGTCGATTTCCTGGAGCGTCCGGATGTCGGTTACTTGTGCCAATTCACGATTCGCAGTCCAAGATTCACGGTCCTCGGGCTCCCGTGCGGGGGGGGGCTAACCGTAGCACTAAGCGTAGGGATGGCGGGTTGGGGCGTAAACGGGCAAAGGGCCGGGATCGCCGAGATTTGCGGAATCGTCACGGAGGAGCCGCCGTTATGTGGAAGCAGCGCTGGCGCAGGTCGTAGTCGCGGTGGTGTTGTATTCTGGATCCACCTCCAAAAGAGGTCTGCTGCCATGATTTTCAACGTTTCACAATTACTCCGCCAGGAAGTGGGCGCCAGCCGAAGGTACTCGTTGGAACCCGAGGGACCCATACGCGGCGGACGAGTCGAGATGATTCGGACGCCGGGGGGCGTGTTGGTGCGGTGTGACGCGGAAGTCGGGGTGGACGCGCAGTGCAGCCGCTGCCTCGCACCGTTTGGGTACGAAGAAGAGCTCGCCTTCGAGGAGATCTACGTTCAACAAATCGATCCCATTTCTGGCCGAAAGCTGGAGACCGAGCCTGACGCTTTCGCGATCGATGCGGCGAACACGATCGACATTAGGGAGGCGGTGCGGCAATATAGCGATATGGCTGCAGAAATGCAGCCGCTTTGCCGTCCAGACTGCCCGGGGATTTGCCCGGTTTGCGGTACAGATATGAGCAATGCACCATGCCAATGTGACCGGACGCCGATAGACCCACGATGGCAGGCGCTGGTTGCACTGAAGCGTAAGACGAATGGGTAGACACCTGAAGGAGTCCCGTTATGGCACCGCTTCCAAAGCGGAAGTACCCCTCTTCTCGGCAGGGGAAGCGCCGCTCCCACCTCAAGATTCAAATGCCACACGTCATCGACTGTCCTCGGTGCAAGAGCCCACGCCTAGCCCATCACGCCTGCCCGATTTGCGGCACGTACCGGGGCCGGGAAGTGATCGCGCTCCCGAACCCCGACCTGGACAGCTAACGAACCCGGGACTGGCGGTGGCGCCGTTCATCGCCCTCGATGAGCCGACCCAGGCTGACCGTGCGTTCGTGTTCCCCGGACAGGGAGCGCAATCGGTCGGAATGGGCAAGGATCTGTACGACCAGTTTCCAAGTGCTCGCGAGTTGTACGACCGTGCGGACGAGATCCTCGGTTTCAGGCTTTCGAAGCTGTGCTTTGAAGGGCCCGAAGAGGAACTGCAGCAGACTCGAAACCAACAGCCTGCGATTGCGGTCACGAGCCTCGCGCTGTTGCGGGTGGCAACGGAACTGACCCCAGGGTTGCTTAAGAAACCTGCCTATGTCGCCGGTCATTCGCTGGGCGAATACTCGGCGCTGGTTGCCGCGGGATCATTACCATTTGAGGACGCAATCCGCATCTTGCGAACCCGCGGCGAACTCATGCAGATGGCGGGTGAAAAGAACCCGGGGACGATGGCGGCGGTCCTCGGGCTCGACATTCCTGACTGTGAAGAAGTGTGCCGTGAGGCCGGCGCGGAAGTCTGCACGGTGAACGCTCCCGGCCAGATAGTAATCGGTGGGCGGCGTGAAGCGGTGGTCCGCGCGCTTGATTACGCCAAAGCGCGCGGCGCGGTGAAGGTTATCCCGTTGAGCGTGAGCGGGGCGTTCCATAGTTCGCTGATGCGTCCGGCGGCGGACGGAATGATTCAACCAGTTGCCATGGCCGCGATTTCCAATCCGCTGGTGCCGATTGTCGCGAACTGCACGGCCACTCCGGTGACACAAGAAGTGCAAATCCGTCACGAACTCGTAGATCAGATCTGCCGGCCGGTGCAGTGGAGCCGGACGGTGGAGTTCCTTGGGAACCAGGGCGTCGAGACATTCATCGAATTCGGCCCGGGCCGAGTCCTGACGGCGATAATCAAGCGGATGCTGCGGAAATCGAACTGCATCAATGTGAATGACGCGACGACCGTGCGCGTTTCGCTGTAGGTGACGACGGGCTCCCACCTCCCGGCCCTG